>JAJPYP010000066.1 GCA_021204885.1 Prevotellaceae bacterium | reverse complement strand
CCGCCCCACGAACCCCATCCCCCCGAAACCGCAAGGAATGAAACAAGAAAGCGCAAGCCCTCCAAATAGCGGCTCCAATCCTTGGCACGAAACAACAAAATCATTACTTTTGCAAACAAGAAACAACAACCACCTAACAGACATAACGACATGAACATCTTCAGCAAACTATTCAAGAAGAAAGACGCGGAGACGCAATCCAAGAACATGGAAGATTTCGCCTCCCTTACCCGCGTCTATTTCCAGTCAGTCATAGCGGCCAACCTTGGCATCACCAACATCCGCTTCGTGCCCGACGTGGCCAACTTCAAGCGCCTCTTCAAGATACCTACCCAAGGCGGAAGGTTAGGACAAGCCGAGAAAGCCGCCTCGCGCAAGATGCTGATGCAAGACTACGGCATCAGCGAGAACTTCTTCAAAGAGATAGACACTTCGGTGAAGAAACACTGCCGCACCCAGAACGACGTGCAAGGTTACCTGTACATGTACCAAGGCTTTTCTAATGACCTGATGATGCTCATGGGCAACCTGATGCAGTGGAAATACCGCATGCCCTCCATCTTCAAGGGAGCGCTGCGCACCATGACCGAGAAGACCGTACACGAAGTGTGCACCAAAGAGGTGTGGAAGAAAGACGACGTGCACAAGACCGCCATGGCCGTGCGCCATTACAAGGAACGCTTGGGCTATTCCGAACAGTGGATGACCGAATACGTCTATAACGTGGTGATGTTGGCCAAGAAAGAACCCAAACACGAGGAGACCGAAGAGAAAAAGAAGTGACGGCATGCCCATAGAGCGACATCCCTTGCAGCCGTTCCTTCCGGTCCAAGCGAAACTACTCATATTAGGCAGCTTCCCGCCACCGCGAGCGCGGTGGTGCATGGAGTTCTATTACCCCAACTGGAACAACGACATGTGGAGAATAACGGGCTTGGTCTTCTTTGGTGATGCCCGGCACTTCGAGGAGAACGGACGCAAGGCATTCTCAAAGGAGCGGATCGTACAGTTCCTCGCAGATAAAGGCATCGCCCTTTACGACACCGCCACGGCCGTGCAAAGGCTGCAAGGCAACGCCTCGGACAAGTACTTGGACGTGGTGGAACCCACCGACATAGCCGCCCTGCTCGATGCCCTTCCCCGCTGCGAGGCCATCGTGACCACCGGCGAGAAAGCCACCGACACGCTGTGCGCGTACTTCAGCATCGAACGCCCCCAAACAGGCGGGCGCATCCCTTTTATCTATAAAGAGCGGCCGATGCGCCTCTACCGTATGCCCTCCTCTTCGCGTGCCTACCCGCTGGCTTTGAAGCGCAAGGCCGACGCTTACCACACGATGTATAGGGAACTGCAAATGGTGTAAAAAATAGTTATACGCACACGCATCTCGCAAAAAAACACGATATTTGCAGCCATGAATCAGCTACAGCCCATATTCGATATATTGTGGAAGGGGTTCCTTATCGGCGTTATCGTTTCGGCACCGCTTGGACCGGTGGGCGTGCTGTGCATACAACGCACACTCAACAAAGGCAGGTGGTATGGTTTCGTCACGGGCATCGGCGCCTCGCTGAGCGACATCTGCTACGCCCTGCTCACGGGCTACGGCATGAGCTTCGTCTTTGAATACGTCAACAAGAACTTGTTCTACCTGCAACTCTTCGGCAGCATCTTGTTGTTCTTCTTCGGCATCTACACCTTCCGCAGCAATCCCGTAAGGTCCATCCGCCCCATATCCACGCATAAAGGCACCTACTTCCATAACTTCATCACCGCGTTTGCCGTGACGCTCTCCAACCCGCTTATCATCTTCCTCTTCGTGGGACTCTACGCACGCTTCGCCTTCGTAAGCGAGGGGGTGCTGATATTCCAGGCGGTGACGGGCTATGTGGCCATTGTGGTGGGGGCGCTCTCGTGGTGGTTCAGCATCACTTACTTCGTGAACAAGGTGCGCAACCAATTCAACCTGCGGGGCATCTGGGTGCTGAACAGGATTATAGGCGGCATCGTCATGGCGGTTGCCGTAGGGGGATTGGTATTCACCCTGATGGGAGAATCGCTTTACAAGTGACGGGGATAGAAGGATGAAGATAGCGCAAGCACTGCGGGAAAAGAACATTGCCGAGTATCTTATATATATGTGGCAAGTGGAGGACTTGATACGTGCCAATGGTTGCGACATAGACCGTATAAGGGAGAACGTCATCGCACGCTTCCCCGAGGCGGAAAGGCCGGCATTGGAGAAGTGGTATGGCGACTTGGCGGAGATGATGCGGGCAGAAGGGGTCGTGCAGAGCGGACACTTGCAGATAAACCGCAACGTGATAAGCGAGCTGACGGAGCTGCACCGCACGCTGCTGGCCTCGACGAAGTGTCCCTTCTACCACGCCGCCTACTTCAAGGCGTTGCCTTTCATCGTGGAGCTTAGGCAGAAGAACAAGCGGCAAGTGGAGGCGGAGCCGGAGATAGACACCTCGTTCGACGCGCTCTACGGGGAGCTGTTGCTACGTCTGCAAAAGAAGGAAATTAGTGCGGAGACTACACGGGCGATGGAGGCCATCAGCGGCTTTCTCTCCCTGCTGGCCAACTATTACGGCAAGGAGCGGCGGGGCGAATTGGCAATGGACGAGAGCGACGCAAGATATTAGTGACTGCTTAAATGAATGTATTGGTAACCGGTGCCAACGGTCAGCTTGGCAAGGAACTGCGCGGATTGTCGCAAGCATGTACGGCCTTTCATTGGTGTCTCACCGATGTGGAGGAATTGGATATATGCGACAAGGAGGCGGTGTGGGCTTTCTTGCAGGCACACCCCATGGACGTGGTGGTGAACTGTGCCGCCTTTACAGATGTGGAGCGGGCCGAGGAAACGCCCGAAGCGTGCATGCGGCTGAACGCCACGGCACCCGGTTACTTGGCCGAAGCCGCCGGGGCCCACGGTGCCGCGATGATACACATCTCTACCGACTATGTGTTCGACGGCACGGCGTGCGTGCCTTACTCGGAAGAGGCGCTGCCCTGCCCCGTCTCGGTCTACGGCACGTCCAAGTTGGCGGGCGAAAGGGAGGTGATGGCGCGTTGCAACCGTGCCATGATTATCCGCACGGCGTGGCTCTACTCCCCGCACGGCACCAACTTCGTGAAGAAGATACTGCACTTGGCAGGTGAACGGCAGGCTTTGGGCGTGGTGGCCGACCAGACAGGCTCTCCCACGTATGCCCGCGACTTGGCACGCGCCATCGTGACGATATTGGAACACGGCATCGTGCCGGGCATCTATAACTATACAGACGAAGGGGTGTGCTCGTGGTATGAGTTCGCCCGCACCATCTTGCGCATGGCGGGCATCACCGCGTGCAGGGTCACGCCGCTACGCACGGGGGAGTATCCCGTGAAAGCCGCGCGGCCGGCCTATTCGGTGCTCGACAAGACCAAGATAAAGCGTACGTTCGGCGTGGCCGTTCCCCATTGGGAGGCGTCGCTGGCCGAATGCATCGCGCAGTTGAACGTGTAAGCGGGGCTTGTAGGAACATCCCCGCATGGAATGGAAAGCAATATGGCAAACCAAGAGATTGAAAGAAGAAGGACATTCGCGATCATCGCGCATCCCGATGCCGGCAAGACCTCGCTGACGGAGAAGCTGTTGCTCTTCGGCGGACAGATACAAGTGGCCGGCGCCGTGAAGAGCAACAAGATAAAAAAGACGGCGACATCGGACTGGATGGACATAGAGAAGCAACGCGGCATCTCGGTGACCACGTCGGTAATGGAGTTCGACTACCAAGGGTACAAGATCAACATCCTCGACACGCCCGGCCACCAAGACTTCGCCGAGGACACGTACCGCACGTTGACGGCTGTGGACAGCGTCATCATCGTGGTGGATGGAGCCAAAGGCGTGGAGACGCAGACGCGCAAGCTCATGGAGGTGTGCCGCATGCGCAACACGCCCGTCATCATCTTCGTGAACAAGATGGACCGCGAAGCCAAGGACCCCTTTGACCTATTGGACGAATTGGAGCAGGAGCTGGCCATCCACGTGCGCCCGCTGACGTGGCCCATAGAGAGCGGCATGCGCTTCAAGGGAGTGTACAACATCTATGAACAGCACCTGAACCTGTTCCAGCCCTCCAAGCAGGTGGTCACCGAGAAGGTGGCGGTAGACATCCATACAGAGGAACTGGAACGGCACATCGGCACGCCGCTGGCCGCGAAGCTGCGCGAGGACTTGGAACTGATAGCAGGCGTCTATCCCGAGTTCGACACCAAGGAGTACCTGCAAGGAGAATTGGCTCCCGTGTTCTTCGGCTCGGCATTGAACAACTTCGGTGTGGAAGAGTTGCTGAACTGCTTCGTGGAGATTGCCCCCAGTCCAAGGCCTGTGAGGGCAGAAGAGCGCACGGTGCTTCCTGAAGAGCCCAAGTTCACGGGCTTCGTCTTCAAGATTACCGTGGGCATCGACCCCAACCACCGCTCGTGCATCGCCTTCTGCAAGGTGTGCTCGGGCAAGTTCACCCGTAACGCCCCTTACCTGCACGTGCGCCATGGCAAGGTGATGCGCTTCTCCAGCCCCACGCAGTTCATGGCACAGCGCAAGACTACCGTAGACGAGGCATGGGCGGGCGACATCATCGGCTTGCCCGACAACGGCACGTTCAAGATAGGCGACACCTTGACCGAAGGGGAAGAGCTGCACTTCCGTGGCTTGCCCAGCTTCTCGCCCGAGATGTTCAAGTACATAGAGAACGCCGACCCCATGAAGCAGAAACAGTTGGCCAAGGGCATCGACCAGCTCATGGACGAGGGCGTGGCGCAGCTCTTCATCAACCAGTTCAACGGGCGCAAGCTCATCGGCACGGTGGGGCAGCTGCAATTCGAGGTGATTCAGTATCGCTTGGAGAACGAATACGGCGCCAAGTGCCGTTGGGAGCCCGTCAGCCTCTACAAGGCATGCTGGATAGAGAGCGACGACGACGAGGAGCTGGCCGCGTTCAAGAAGCGCAAGTACCAGTTCATGGCCCGCGACCGCGAAGGGCGTGAGGTGTTCCTTGCCGACAGCGGCTATGTGCTGCAAATGGCGCAGATGGACTTCAAGCACATCAAGTTCCACTTCACCAGCGAGTTCTAAAGGCCGATGAGACGCATTGTCGAATATTGAAAGAAGAGAAGGCGGCAGGCTTGCGGGGGCATTCCCCGGTCTTCCCCTTATACCTTATATATATATGTAATGCGACCAAACCCGATAAAGATGTTTACCATAAGAAAAGCCACCACCGATGATTGCGCGTTGATACACCGCATGGCCGCGCAAGTGTTCCCCGAGACCTACAAGGAGATCATCACCAAGGAACAAATCGATTTCATGATGGAGTGGATGTACTCCACCCGGAACCTGCGCATACAGATGCAGGCAGAGGGACACGTCTATTTATTGGCTTACGACGGCACGGAGCCCGCTGGCTATGTGTCGGTACAACCCGAGGGCGACGACCTGTTCCATTTGCAGAAGATTTACGTGTTGCCGCGCTTCCAAGGGAAGCATTGCGGCAGCTTCCTCTTCAGGGAAGCCATCAAGTACATCAAGTCGGTGCATCCCGCCCCTTGCCGCATGGAACTGAACGTGAACCGCCACAACAAGGCGCTCCATTTCTACGAGCGCATGGGCATGAAGAGGGTGCGCGAGGGAGACTTCCCCATAGGGAACGGCTTTTATATGAATGACTACATTATGGGAATGGAGTGCTGATTTATACCGTCGACACCAACCGCTTGAAGGGGGCGGGATAGGGTGTCTCGAAGCACATCTGCTCGCCCGTAACGGGATGGGTAAAGGCCAACTTGAAGGCGTGCAGGGCCAGGCGCCCGATGGGATTGCCATCTTCCACGCCATAGCGGTGGTCGCCCACCACGGGGTGTCCCAAATCCTGCGCATGCACACGTATCTGGTTCTTGCGGCCCGTCTCCAAGATCAACTCCACCAAGGAATACCCGTTCGCGCACTTGATGGTGCGGTAATGGGTGACCGACTCCTTGCCCCCGTCGTCTACCGGGCTTGAGGAAACATAATAGGTGTGGTCGGTGAGCCAGGAACGCACCGTGCCCACGGGCGGCACTATCTCGCCCGTCACCACGGCCACGTAACGTCGGTCGGTAACGAAGTCGTGCCAGTTGTCGCGCAAGGTGTGCTGCGTGCGCTCGTCCTTGGCGAACATCATGATGCCGGAAGTGTCGCGGTCGAGCCGATGCACCACATAGAGCCGCCGCTGCTTGTTCGAGCGCTGCACGTAGGCGTTGAGTATGCTGTAGGCCGTCATGGCCCTCTTGCGCTCGAAGTTCACCGAGAGCAGTCCCTCCATCTTCTCGATGACGATGAGGTAAGCGTCTTCATAGATAATCTTCACCCAAGGGTTGTGGAACTCCTTGTTGCCCTTCTTGCGGCTCACCTGCACCTTCATGCCCGGCTGCAAGGGGAAGTTGTACTGGGTGGTGATGACGTTGTCCACATAGACCACACGCTTGGAGAGCAACGTCTTCAGCTTGGTGCGGCTGGCATCGGGCATCTTGGCCGCGAGGAAGGCCATGAGCTCCATGGGTTCCTTCACGAAGTAATCGGTGTACAGGTTGCGGGCTTGTGCGGCTGCGGGCTTCTCTTTTATCATGTCGTTGGATGGTTCGGGGTGATTGAATAAGATACGTTAGAAAACGGGCATCGGCCGGAGCGGGTCAAGGATGCGGCCCCGCCCCGCGCAATTCCAATAAGACGACGTTCTCCACATGCTGCGTGTGGGGGAACATGTCCACCGGCTGCACGGCCGCCACGCGGTAGGCGGCATCGAGCAGTTGCAAGTCGCGTGCCTGTGTGGCGGGGTTGCAGCTCACGTAGACGATGCGACGCGAGGCCGTGGCAAGCAGCACCTTCACCACGTCGGGATGCATGCCCGCACGCGGCGGGTCGGTAATGACCACATCGGGACGGCCGTACTCGTCGATGAACGCCCCGGTGAGCAAGTCCTTCATGTCGCCCGCGAAGAAAAGCGTGTTGCCGATGCCGTTGATAAGGGAGTTGGCCTTGGCGTCCTCTATGGCTTCGGACACATACTCTATGCCGATGACCTTCCCGGCCTGCCGCGCGAGGAAGTTGGCGATGGTGCCCGTACCGGTGTAGAGGTCGTAGACCAACTCGCCACCCGTAAGGCCCGCGAAGCGGCGCACCGTTTGATAGAGCACGTAAGCCTGCTCCGAATTGGTCTGGTAGAACGACTTCGCCCCCACCTTGAAGCGCAGCCCCTCCATCTGCTCGAAGATATGGTCCTCGCCCTTGAAGAGATACACGTCAAGGTCGGTAATCGTGTCGTTCACCTTATTATTAATGATATAGAGCAGCGAGGTGATTTCAGGGAAGCTCTCGGCCACGTAGCCCAGCAGCTGCTTGAAACGCGCCAGTTCCTCCTCTGAGGTGATCTTGGCCACGAGTATCACCATGAGCCCCCCGGTAGTGGAGGTACGGATGATGAGGTTGCGCAACATGCCCTCATGGTCGCGCAGGTTGATGAAGGAGTAACCCTGCCGGCAAGCATACGCGAAGACGGCGTTGCGGATGCGGTTGGAGACATCGTCTTGCAACAGGCACTCCTCTATATGCAGCACCTTGTCGAACGCTTCGGGAATGTGGAAGCCCAAGGCGTTCATCCGGTCGTAGGCCACGTTGGCCCGTATCTCCTCGGCCGTGAGCCAGCGCTTGCACGAGAACGTGTATTCCAACTTGTTGCGGTAGCGTTCGGTCTTGGCCGATCCCAATATGGGAGAGATTTCGGGCAAGGCCACCTTGCCGATGCGGGTCAAGCTATCCACCACCTGCTTCTGCTTGTAGCGCAGCTGCTCCCCATACGGAAGCACCTGCCACTTGCACCCGCCACACACGCCGTAATGCTTGCAGAAGGGCACGGCCCGCACAGGAGAGTAACGGTGGAAGCGCACCGCCTCGGCCTCGGCATAGCGGTGCTTCTTGCGCCTTATTTGCAGGTCGACCACATCGCCCGGCACCACGTAGGGCACGAAGACCACCAAGTCGTCTACCCGCGCGATGGCCTTTCCCTCGGCCGCCACGTCCGTTATCTCCACCTGCTCCAATAGGGGAAGCTCTTTCCTTTTCCTTGCCACGCTCGTATCAAGTTGATGATGAGAATACGGCTGCAAAAGTAGCTATTTTCCCGCGATTTCGCCTTGCCGGGAGGCGAGATAATGAATTGGCATCTCTAAATTGCACCTTTGCAGGAAGTTTTAGCACTAAAAAGTTTCCAAGTATGTAAAATATCCTTAGATTTGCCAAAGGATAGCGGGAAGTGCCGTCCCAAACTATACAAGATGTTCTAACCATAACAAATACTTTAAATAAACATCATGGAGAATAAAAGAGTTTATACTTTCGGAAACGGCCAAGCAGAAGGCCGTGCCGACATGAGAAACCTCCTTGGGGGTAAGGGTGCCAACTTGGCTGAGATGAACCTTATCGGCGTGCCCGTACCGCCGGGCTTCACCATCACCACGGAAGTCTGCACGGAGTATTACCAAGTGGGTCAGGAAAAGGTAGTCGCCCTGCTGAAGGATGACGTGATGGCTGCCATGACCCACATCGAGACGCTGATGCGTTCCAAGTTCGGCAACGTGGAGAACCCGTTGTTGGTATCCGTCCGTTCAGGCGCCCGCGCGTCCATGCCGGGCATGATGGACACCATCCTGAACTTGGGATTGAACGACGAGGTAGTCGTGGGCCTCACCCTGAAGACCGGCAATCCCCGCTTCGCATGGGACTCCTACCGCCGCTTCGTGCAGATGTACGGCGACGTGGTATTGGGCATGAAACCCACCAACAAGGACGACATCGACCCCTTCGAGGCCATTATCCAAGAGGTGAAGAAAGCCAAGGGCGTGAAGCTCGACAACGAGCTCGACGTGGACGACTTGAAGCAGCTCGTGGTACGCTTCAAGGCCGCCGTCAAGGAGCAGACGGGCAAGGACTTCCCCACCAACGTGTACGAGCAGCTCTGGGGAGCCATCTGCGCCGTGTTCAACTCCTGGATGAACGAACGCGCCATCCTCTACCGCAAGATGGAGGGCATACCCGACGAGTGGGGAACCGCCGTCAGTGTGCAGGCGATGGTATTCGGCAACATGGGCGACACCTCGGCCACGGGTGTATGCTTCAGCCGCAACGCCGCCACGGGCGAAGACCTGTTCAACGGCGAATACC
>JAJPYP010000238.1 GCA_021204885.1 Prevotellaceae bacterium | reverse complement strand
GCGAAGGGGCTGGTGCGGTTGCGGTCGGTGTTGTCTATCATCAGCTCGGGTATCTGCGGGATGTCGAGCTTCAAGCCTTGCTTGCCGCCCAAAGTGATGAGCTCGTCTTTCTCGCTCTCTTCGATGTGGTCCAGCACTTGGCTTACCTGCTTGCCAAGGAAGGAAGAGATGATGGCGGGAGGCGCTTCATTGGCACCCAAGCGGTGTGCGTTCGTGGCGCTGGCGATGGAGGCCTTGATAAGCCCGTTGTGCTTGTACACGGCCATGAGGGTGTTCACCACGAAGGTGATGAAGCGCAAGTTCTCCTCGGGCTGCTTGCCGGGGGCGTGCAGCAAGATGCCGGTATCGGTACCTAATGACCAGTTGTTGTGCTTGCCGCTGCCGTTCACGCCCTTGAAGGGTTTCTCGTGCAGCAACACGCGGAAGCCGTGGTTGCGGGCTATCTTGCGCATGAGCGCCATGATGAGCATGTTGTGGTCTACGGCCAAGTTGCACTCCTCGAAGATGGGCGCCAGCTCGAACTGGTTGGGTGCCACTTCGTTGTGACGGGTCTTCACGGGGATGCCCAACTTCAACGCCTCGATCTCCAAGTCTTTCATGAAGGCGGCCACACGCGGGGGAATGGCGCCGAAGTAGTGGTCTTCTAACTGCTGGTTCTTGGCGCTCTCGTGTCCGGTAAGGGTGCGTCCGGTAAGTAGCAAGTCGGGACGGGCGGCATATAGCCCTTCGTCTACAAGGAAGTATTCCTGTTCCCAACCCAAATAGGCATAGACTTTCTTCACGTCGGGGTTGAAGTAGTGGCATACGTCCACCGCCGCCTTGTCGACGGCACGCAAAGCCTTCAACAGCGGTGCCTTGTAGTCGAGCGACTCGCCCGTGTAGGCGATGAAGATGGTGGGGATGCACAGTGTGTCGTCCACGATGAAGGCGGGAGAGGAGGGGTCCCAGGCCGAATAGCCGCGTGCCTCGAAAGTGTTACGTATGCCGCCGCTGGGGAAGCTGGAGGCATCGGGCTCTTGCTGCACGAGCAACTTGCCGGTGAACTCTTCCATCATGCCGCCCTTGCCGTCGTGCTCCACGAAAGCGTCGTGCTTCTCGGCGGTGCCTTCTGTCAAGGGGTGGAACCAGTGGGTGTAATGGGTGGCGCCCATCTCGATGGCCCACTTCTTCATGCCGGCAGCCACCTCGTCGGCAATGCCGCGGTCAAGGGGAGCGCCGTTGTCGATCACGTCAATCAGCTTGCCGTACACCTTGCTGGGCAGGTACTTGAACATCTTGTCTTTGTTGAATACATACTTGGCGAAGTACTCGGAGGGACGTTCCTCCGGAACTGCCACTTCTACGGGTTTCTTTGTAAACGCCGTTTCTACTACTCTAAATCTCAATTTTGACATAATACCTTGTATGTAAATGATTGGGTTTATATAAGATTTTTCTATTTCAACCAGTTACGGATGCGTCGCATGGCCTCCACGCAATCCTCGTGCGAGCCGAAGGCGGTCAGGCGCAGGTATCCCTCGCCGTTAGGGCCGAAGCCCACGCCCGGCGTTCCCACCACGTTGGCCTCATAGAGCATCTGCTCGAAGAAGCGCCACGAGCCGATGCCGTCGGGTGTCTTCAACCAGATGTAGGGAGCGTTCACGCCGCCATACACCTTCAGCCCGGCAGCTTCCAAGCTCTCCTTCATGGTGCGGGCGTTCTGCATATAATAGTCGATGTTGGCCTTGATCTGTTCCCTGCCTTCGGGGGTATAGATGGCCTCGGCTCCCCGCTGGGTAATGTAGCTGGTGCCGTTGAACTTGGTGCACTGGCGGCGGTTCCACAGCTGGTTGAGCGGCACGCGCTCGCCCTCGATGGTGGCGGCCGTGAGCTCTTTGGGTACTACGGTATAGCCGCAGCGCACGCCCGTGAAGCCGGCCGTCTTGGAGAAGCTGCGGAACTCGATGGCACACCGTTTGGCGCCCTTGATCTCGTAGATGGAGTGGGGTACGTCGTCCTCGGTGATGAACGCCTCGTAGGCCGAATCGAAGAGGATGAGCGTGTCGTTGGCCAGCGCGTAGTCTACCCACTTCTTCAGCTGTGCCTTGGTCAACGTGGTGCCCGTGGGGTTGTTGGGGTAGCACAGGTAAACGATGTCGATGCGCTTGTCCGGTATGGCGGGGATGAAGTCGTTCTGGGCCGTACAGGGCATGTAGGTCACGTTGCTCCATTTGCCGTCGGCTCCCAAGGTGCCGGCGCGTCCGCACATCACGTTGCTGTCGATGTAGACGGGGTAGATGGGGTCGGTCACGCCCACACTGTTGTCGTGCCGCAAGATGTCGCCTATGTTGCCCGTATCGCTCTTGGCGCCGTCGCTCACGAATATCTCGCCGGCGGTGAAGTGTATGCCGCGGGGCGCGTAGTCGTGCTTCAGGATGGCCTCTATGAGGAAGTCATAGCCCTGCTCGGGGCCGTAACCGCGGAAGGTGGCGGCGCTGGCCATCTCCTCCACTGCCTTGTGCATGGCCTCTATGGAGACGGGCGGCAACGGGCGCGTCACGTCGCCTATGCCCAAGCGGATTACATCCTGCTTGGGGTGTGTTATCTTGAATGTATTCACCTTCTTGGCGATGTCCGAGAAGAGGTAACTCCCCGGCAGCTTCAAAAAATGTTCATTAACCAATGCCATAATCTCTTGTCGTTTTAAGTTTATAATGTCGTTTTAAGTCGTTTCTGTTTCCTTTTTGTCAGGTTGTCAGGCCATGCCTGCATATACCTTTTATATATACAAGCCGCCTGCACCTGAACTTCTATCTGATTGCTGCCTATTGAAAACTCCTGTCTTTTACCTATTATATATGTCACTATGTATCACTTGTACTTGGAAAGGCGTCACGGCCATGCGATTTCCCCCTCGAAGACGATGGTGGCGGGGCCGGTCATGAGCACATGGCCCGTCTGCTTATCTCTTTCGATGACAAGTGTGCCCCCGTCCATGACAATCTCCGAGCGGTCTCCCGCGCGTCCTGTCCATGAGGCGGCTACGGCCGTGGCACAAGCTCCCGTGCCGCAGGCTTGGGTAATGCCCGAGCCCCGTTCCCACACCCGCATGCGGATGCGTCCGTTACCCAGCAGCTGGGCGAACTCCACGTTGATGCGTTGAGGAAAGAACGGATGGTTCTCCAACTTGGGGCCGATAACGGGCAAGTCTACTTTGTTGATGTCGTCCACGAAAATGACCAAGTGGGGATTGCCCATGGAGACGGTAGTGCCCGTGTAGCTTGTGCCGTCGGCCTCGACGGGCTGCTCTTTCATGGGCTTGGCACCCGTGCCGTCCCGGTCTACAGGCTCGTAGGCAGGCAGGCCCATATCCACCGTGACACTTTCCACTTTGCCGCCTGAGACATGCAGTTGCAATATCTTGATGCCCGAGAGTGTGTCGAGCGCGATCTCCGTCTTCGCGGTCAATCCATATTCATATAGATATTTCCCGATGCAGCGGCTGGCGTTTCCGCACATCTGCGCTTCCGACCCGTCGGCGTTGAAGATACGCATGCTGAAATCGGCTTTACCGGACGGGCCGATGAGCACCAACCCGTCACTGCCTATGCCCGTGTGGGGAGCGCTCCAAGCTATCGCTGCGGCTTCGGGATGCTCTATGGGGTAACGCATCGTGTTCACGTAGATGTAATCGTTGCCCGCTCCGTGCATTTTGGTGAATCTGATGGTTTTTGTCATTTTGTTGTTTGTTGTCAAGCTATTTATATCCTTTTGTCTTTATTTCGGTGCAAAGATACCACGTTCTGTTTAATAATGGCGCGACTGAGGGCGCTATTTTGTATTTATTTCTTATATACTTCCAATCGCGCGATATAACGGCGCTTTCACTTTCATTCTTGTACTATATGCAAGGCATTGCGTGCAAATCATAATCAAATTGAGAACGCTTTCCCTATAAATAATGTAAAAATGCTCTCTATTATTTGTAATAGCTTTCTTTTTGCGCATAGAATAACCCGATTGCCCAACAGGAAAGCCGTCCTTCCCAAGGTTTACGTTCCTATATGTGTTTTTTATGTATCCCCGTTTTCGCACGAAAGATTACCTACACGGGGCATTTTCTCGCCGCGTAGGTAATCTTTCGTATATAAAAGAGCTGATTGTCTATTTGAAGAGACTGTCCAAGTACTGGTAGAATGCGGGGTCTTCGCCCACCACCACGTGGGCTATCTTGCCTTCGGGGTCGACTATGACCTTGGTGGGATAGCCTTGTATGGCGTAAAGGGCGCTCACGTCGTTGTCGTCGGCATTGATGACGTGCAGCCAAGGCAACTCGTACTTCTCCACGGCGGCTTTCCATTGCTCTTCGCTGTCGCGGCAGGCGATGCTCAGTATCTCCATCTTGTCCTTGTACTTTTCGTAGTACTCCTTCATGTCGGGGATGCCTTTGATGCACCACACGCACCAGCTTCCCCAGAAGTCGAGCACCAAGTACTTGCCGCGCAAGGATGATAACGTCAAGGGGTTACCGCCCAAATCCGTGAGCGTGAAGTCGGGGGCTTCGTTGCCCGGCTGTATCTGCTCGGCGGCCTGTTGACGCACTTTCTGGGCTTCCATCATGTTGTCGATGGCTTGGATATAGGGGGCGATGATGCCCTGCTTGGCACGGTCGGTAAGCAGGGCCATGGCCTCTTCGAAGCGGTCGCCCAAAGTGGCGGCGATGTAGGCCGACACGTCGCTGTCGGGGTGTTCCTTGATGTAGTTCATGCCGCTTTCACTCCATTGGTCTACCAGCGCGTTGGCCTTGTCCATGAAGTCGGCGTTCACGGTCTCCTCGTCTTCACCGGCCTCCAACCGTGCCTTGCGCTGGGCTTGCAGGTCGTTCAACTGCTGCTGCATGGGCAACATGTCGCTTTGGCGGTAGACTTCATACTCCTCGAAGAAGGGCGAGCCCGAGAGGGTGTAGTCGTCGAGCGTGCCGTTTATCACGCACTGTTCTCCTGCAATGGCAAGCACGGGGATGTTGGAGCCGTTGGCCTCGTCTTCCGCGCCCCTTACGGGCTTGGCCAGTATATAGATGGGACGCACGCCCTCGTCGGCGACGTTGAAGGCGAAGTCGCCGCCCTTCATGGCGATGGTGTCGACGCGCTCGGTGCGCGTAAGGTTTTGGGCTTGTACGAACACTATCAGCGTGTCTGATTCCACGCCGTCCAAATGCCCGCTGATTTGGTACTTGGAGGCTTGCCCGTTACAGGCGGTCAAGGCCGCGCCTGCCATCAGGGCTGCCAGATAAACGTTCTTTTTCATTCTTTGGTGTGTTTAATGATGCGCCAAAGATACGGTTATTATTGGAATATCTCTTTCAATTCAGCGGCCAATTCTTCTTCCGTTTCTATTTTACCGATGATCTTGCCTCCGTTGTCGATGAGATACTTTGCTGTTTTAAGGTGTGGGGCACTTATTCATAAAACAGCAGCCGTCCGCCATCTGACGCGGCATACTTGCGCAGCAGCTCTTGCATCATGCCGGCGGCAACGTTGAGGGCTTCCGTGTTGCCGTCGTAGCCATTGATGAGGGCAAGCAGGCAGGTGGTGTCGAGAGTGAGTTTGGTGCGTTCGTGGTCGCTGGTGGGAGTACCGATGCCGCCTTGGGCATCGCGGTAGACGGGCAGGCCGTCGATGTTGAGCGGGCCGCGACCGATGCCTTCAAAGGGCTCGTCGGGACGGCCGATGCCCAAGCATAGAGAATCGCTTACGATTTTATCGGCATCGAAGCCGCCGATGGAGTAGCCGGTGCTCAGGGAGACAAGGTTGATGAGGTCGACCAGCGTGTCTATGCGATAGAGCGGCAGGTGGCGCAGCAGGCGGCGGCACAGGGCTTCGGCCGACGGGCGGTAACGGCTGGGGTCCTTGCCACAACGGCGGTAGGCTTCGCGGGTGGCGGCGATGGCGGGTTGCTGTTTGATGCTGTCCATTGTGGTGGTGGCAAGGAGCGTTTGGCTGAAGGCGTCAATCTCTTGCCACAACGGTTCAGAGAAGGGCGTGTTGGTGACGGTGGCTATGACGGCCACGCCTTTGAACCGGGGGCAGGCTTCGTGAAGGGCGGCCGAGATGGTAATATTGAGGTTATTGGTATTCATGTGCTGATGTGTTGTATGAATGTATTGTGTAGAAGCGTTAAACAGATGTATTATGCAGAGGTACTGTGCAGATGCCTCCGCGTGTCTGTTCAGCGGTCTTGGGGCTCGTCGTCCCCATCTTCTTCGTATTCGAAGTCTTCCAACTCCTCGACCTCTTCTTCTGGAGAAGCGTCGCCCTTGCCGATAACTTCGGCTTCCCCTTGGTCTACCAGCTCCACTTGCAAGCGGTCCATCTGTTTGGGGCGGTGGACGATGGGCGGTATGATGCCCTCTATCTTGTTGCTTTGGCTGTTGAGTTCCTGCCATAGTATGTCTTTCAGCTCGGCAATGCCCAAGCCCGTGATGGAGGAGATGAATACATGGGGCAGGGTGGTGGGCAGGGTAGGCTCTATTTCGGCCATCAGTTCCTCGTCTATCATGTCGCATTTGGTCACCGCCAGCACCCGTTGCTTGTCCAGCATCTCGGGGTTGAAGGTCTTCAGTTCGTTCAGCAACACTTCATATTCGTGGCGTATGTCGTCGCTGTCTACCGGCACTAAAAAGAGAAGCAGGGAGTTGCGCTCAATGTGTCGCAGGAAGCGCAAGCCCAGTCCCCTGCCTTCGCTGGCACCTTCGATGATACCGGGTATGTCGGCCATGACGAACGACTTCCCGTCATGGTAAGGAACGATACCCAAGCTGGGTTCCAATGTGGTGAAAGGATAGTTGGCAATCTTCGGCTTGGCCGAGGAGACGGTAGAGAGCAACGTCGACTTGCCTGCATTGGGAAAGCCCACAAGGCCCACGTCCGCCAAGAGCTTCAACTCCAATATGACCGTCATCTCCTGCATGGGCTCGCCCGGTTGTGCGAAGCGCGGGGCTTGCAGGGTGGGGCTCTTGAAGTGCCAGTTGCCCAATCCGCCGCGTCCTCCTTTGAGCAAGATGACTTGCTGTCCGTGCTCGGTCACGTCGCATAAAAACTCGCCCGTCTCGGCATTGTACACCACCGTGCCACAGGGAACGTCCACTATCTTGTCGGCCCCGTCTTTGCCGAAGCTACGGTTCTTGGAGCCAGCCTCGCCATGACCGGCCAGTATGTGGCGCTCGTAACGCAAGTGCAGCAGCGTCCAGTAGTTGCGGTTGCCGCGCAGTATCACGTGCCCGCCACGTCCGCCGTCGCCGCCGTCGGGTCCGCCGTTGGGAATGTATTTGGCACGGTGCAAGTGGGCCGAGCCTCTTCCTCCCTTGCCCGAACGGCAGTATATCTTCACGTAGTCTACAAAATTCGATTCAGCCATGCGTGTCTCGTTTATGACCTCTATATATTGATAATGACCTCACTCTTCATTGACGGGGCAAAAGTACGCAATCTTTCGGGCAAGCCGAAATTTTAAGCCCTGTTTTCCCTATTTAATGCAGCGTGTCCACCCGCTTGGTTGCAGATGACGGAATAATCCGTATATTTGCATACTATAAACGATTTCGGCACATGACAAGGAAAGAAGCATTGAAACTCTTTGAAGAGAAGAAAGTCCGCACCCTATGGGATGATGAGGGGGAGAAGTGGTATTTCTCGATAGTGGATGTAGTGGAGGTGTTGACGGGCAGCAAAGACCCCACCGCTTATTGGCGTAAGCTGAAACAACGGTTAAAAGAAGAAGGAAATGAAACCGTGACAATTTGTCACGGTTTGAAAATGCGTGCACATGACGGGAAGATGCGTTTGACGGATGTAGCTGACGTAGAGCAACTATTGCGTATCATCCAATCCATCCCCTCCTCCAAAGCCGAACCTTTCAAGATGTGGATGGCACAAGTGGCAAGCGAGCGATTAGACCAAATGCAAGACCCTGAACTATCCATAAAGCAGGCCATGCTTGATTACAGACGGTTGGGTTATTCAGAGAACTGGATCAACCAGCGCTTGAAGAGTATGGAAATAAGGAAAGAGCTTACAGATGAATGGAAGCGTAGTGGAATTGACGGTATGCAATACGCCTCGCTCACCGACATAATCACACAAGCGTGGAGCGGTAAAACCACCAAACAGTACAAGCAATACAAAGGCCTCAAGAAAGAGAACTTGCGCGATAACATGACGAATGTGGAATTGCTTCTCAATTCGTTGGCCGAAGCTTCCACAACCGAACTATCCAAACAAGAAAATCCGCAAGGATTCAATCAAAGCGCCAAAGTCGCTAAAAAGGGCGGAAGCGTAGCCAAGGTGGCACGTGACCAGCTTGAAAAGCAACTCGGCCGTTCAATAGTATCTCCGGTAAAGGCAAACGATTACCTTTTGGATAATAAAGATACCCAGGCCGAACTCATCCCATAAGCATTGCATTCGCATGGGAAGCGAACCGATGAAACAATAGACTCCAGTTATGCTATTACCTTATATGAACAAGCGGTTGGTGGAAGCCGGGTGCGACGAGGCGGGCCGGGGATGCTTGGCGGGTGCCGTCTATGCGGCGGCCGTGGTGCTGCCCAAGGAGTTCCGCAACGAGGCGTTGAACGACTCCAAGCAACTCACGGCCAAGCAGCGGTACCGGTTGCGCGAGGTGATTGAGCGCGAGGCGTTGGCTTGGGCGGTGGGCATCGTATCGCCGCAGGAGATAGACAAGATGAACATCTTGAACGCCTCCATCCTTGCCATGCACCGGGCGATTGCCGGGTTGAAGCTACGTCCAGAGCACCTGCTTGTCGACGGCAACCGCTTCAAGCCCTATAGCGACATCCCCTACCACACGGTGGTGAAAGGAGACGGCAAATATCTCTCTATCGCGGCGGCCTCCATATTGGCCAAGACTTACCGTGACGATTACATGAACGAGTTGCATCGGGTATATCCCCTTTACGGTTGGGACCGCAACAAGGGATACCCCACCAAAGAACACCGTTTGGCTATAGCCCGATACGGCTCCACGCCTTACCACCGTCTCACCTTCAACCTGCTGGCTGAACCCGACACGCAGCTTTCGCTCGATTTCCAATAAAAGAGAAGCCCATCACTTGGACACAAGTAGAAAGGAATGAAACGTAACCTTTATCCGGCACAATCGGCTTACCTTTGGCCTCAAGTAAAAACAAACAGTTATACATAATGAGAAAAATGATTCTTATATCGTCTTGCCTGACGTTGCTTGCAGCCTCCGTTCAGGCACAGTGGAAGCCGGTGGGCGATAACATCAAAACCGAATGGGCCTCGCAAGTC
>JAJPYP010000115.1 GCA_021204885.1 Prevotellaceae bacterium | reverse complement strand
CTCTTATTATTTATGCAATGAATTATTATCCGCCCATTTCCACCACGCCTTTGTATACGGGGTCTTGTCGCAGCAGCCCGGGCACGCCGATGACGAACATCTGCTTGCGGGCACGGGTGAGCGCCACGTTCAGCTTGCGGTCTATCAGCACGCCGTTCTCCACGGTGAGGTTGGCCAATTGCCCCATCTGTTCCACGCGGTTCACGCAGAAGGAGTAGATCACCACATCCCGCTCGCTGCCTTGGAAGCGTTCCACCGTGTCGACCGACACCTTCTCCAACGCGGCGATGCCGGTGGCCGCAAGCTCTTTTTTGATAAGAGCTATTTGGCTGCGGTAGGGGGTGATGATACCCAAGGTACGGTCTGCATCGAAACCGTCGGTGGCGGCATATTGCAGGTAGATGGCTTGTGCGAGTCCGGCGGCGATGCGTGCTTCCGAAAGGTTCCGCTTGAAGGATTGCGTGGCCGGCTCGGCTTGCGAGGGAATGAAGGCGGTGCGGCGTGTAAGCAGGTGGGCATACGGATTGCCCGCGAGTCCGGGTGCCAAGGTGAGCCCGCCCGACTGGTGCGGCAGGCCAAGCGTTTGGAGAAGGCCGCCGTAGAAGGCACGGTTGGGAAAGGCGGCCACTTCTTCGTTCATGCGTCCTTGGCGGCAGAGCATGTCGTAGAAAGGAGAGGCGTCGGCCGTGCCGTCTTTAAGGCCTACGAAGGTGCGGTAGAGGCGCTCGAAGAGGGAATCGCGCAGGTTGCGCAACCCGATTCCGCGCAGTGCCGCATCGTGCACTTCCGTGCATTCGGCCGGTTGCAACACCACGGCCGGCAGCTGTTTGTGGTCGCCTATCAAGACGAATTTGCCGATGGCGTCGCTCCCGTCTGCCGAGCGGGCGCAGAGCAGCCCCAACAGTTGCGGTTCTAATATCTGGGTGGCCTCGTCCACTATCGCCACGTCGAACTTCTTCAAGCGGAAGAGCTCCGTTTTGCCCGAGAGGGTGGCTACCGTTCCCACGAAGACAGGACACCGGCCGATGCGGGCTTGCACGGCACGCCTGTTGTCGCACGTGGCAAGTACCTGCTCCACCAAGTGCGGGCGATACCTCTCCTCGCACGAAAGTTCGCTGCCCATGCGGATGAAATCCACCGCCGGGGTGATGGTGGCGAGAGCCTTGCATATCTCGTCCACGGCGCGGTTGGTGTAAGAGAGCAGCAGTATCTGCTTGCCCTCTTTGTGGAAAGCCTCCACCATGCCCCGCAAGGCACGCGAGGTCTTGCCCGTTCCCGGCGGGCCGACGAGCAGGAAACAATCTTCCGCCGCCACGGCCTTGCGGGTGACGCGCCCGAAGTCGTCCCTTGCCGCTGTCACGGTTTTGTATCGCGAGGCATCATAGCGAGGCCGACGCGCGTTCAAGAGCAGGGCACGTCGCTCGGGATTGGCGTAAAGGAAAGCGGCGAGTCCACGATACATGTTCCTGAATGTGGTGTCCATGAAGTCGTGCTCCACGGCATAACGGCCGCCCGAAGGCAGCACGCGCAAGTTCTCTTGTGCCATGCGTAGGCTGATGCCGACATGGCTCTCCGTAATGCTTTCGATGTTGCCTTTGAAGACCATGCGGCCTGTCACGTTGTCCGCCCCGCTCTCCCTTTGGTAGAGTACGATGGCATCGCCCGGGCGGAAGTTGGGCAGCGTGTCTGCCGGCTTGCCGGCAGGGCAAGCCGGTACATCAAGGCACAGGTAGGGGTGTCGCGCTTCTGCCGCGCGGTTCTCGGCAATGGTCAAGTCACAAAGAATCTCCCCGTTCTCTATCTTCTCCTCCAAGGTGGAGAGCCAGAGCGACGAATGTCCCGAACGTCCCTCGCAAGCGGTATAGCCCGATTTGGAGGTGTAGAGCTCCTTGGTGATGAAGTTGTAGAGCGCGTAGAAGTAACGTCTCTCCACTGCCGACAGGGCATCCAGTTGCCGGGCAAAGGCGCTGATGGAGGGGGCGAGGTAGTAGCGCCACAGTGGGCTGTCGATGCGTTTCAAGTTCAACGTGTCGGGGTTGACGGCGCCAAGGCACGCGGCGGTGTAGTCAAGGTCGTTGTGTCGCTGTATGCCATACTCCTGCGCCACGATGCGGTTGCGCACGTCTAATACATGGCGCAGCATGGCCCAAGAGGTACGGGCAGGATAGAGCAGGGGGTAACGGGTGTAGAGCAGGTAAGCCTGCACTTTGCGGTAATCCTTGCCCATGGAGTAGGCCAGCACCGCTTGGTAGAGCAGCATCTGCACGCTGTTGTTCTCCCTTGGCAACACCTTGCCCGGCACGGAATACTCGTCGGCCTTGCCCGACTTCATCTCGATAAAGGCCGACATGTCGCGTTGCATATAGTCCAACCGCCCCTGAATGCCTAAAGGCTCGCAGATGTACGACGGCTCCAGCACGGCATCCCCCTTGTCTAATCCGTAGACCGCATCGCGGAATGTCCCGGTCACCGTCTGCCCGATGTGGTCGAAATGGCGGCGGCAGTCGTTGAAGAAGGCCCGCTCTTTCGTCTTGTCTTGCAACTCTCCGCACGCCGCTATCTCGATGGGGTAGAGGCGGAAGGCCTTTTGCATGCATGCTTTGTAGTCCGGAGCGCCGTCCGCGTGTATCCATTCGTCAAGGAAGAGGTTGGCGATGTTTCCCAATAGGATGGCGGCGCTCTTCTCCGTCAGGCTCAAGCGCGACAGCAGGTAGTTGGCCGGATGGTCGCCGAACTCGCGGAAGCACTCCGCCAAGGAGCTGATGTCCACCAAGTAGTCGGGTTCCAAGATGATGAGCGCGGGGGTAAGCACGTCCTCCCCGTCTGTCGCCACGTCTATCAGGTTAAGCTTCGCCCCTTCCCACAGGAGCGTGCAACTCTGCTCGAATTCCGCATTCACTCCCGGCACGCCGTAGCGCACGCGCAACGGTCCCTTCCCCATCGGCGGCGGGAAAGGGATAGGGGAAGAGACATCCTCGGGCGCGGTATGGGGAGAACCCTCCTCGGGCGTGACATATAAATAGGTATCGTCGCGGTGGCGGAAGCGCACGCGCAGGCGAGCGATTGCCCCTCTCTCAGGGCACCCGTCCGCAGGCCGACACTGGCATGTTTGGCATTCCCCGCCGTTCATGCCGCCTCCCCTTCCTTGTTCTCTTTCACCATCCAGATGCCCATTTCATAGAGCAAGTAGAGCGGCACCGCCACGACCGTGAGCGTGAAGGGGTCGCCCGTAGGGGTGATGATGGCGGCCAGAATGACGATAACCACAATGGCATGGCGGCGGTACTTGCGCAGCAGCCCCTTGCTCACTATCCCAAGCAAGGAGAGCAGCCAAGTGACCAAAGGCAGCTCGAAAGCCAGCCCCATGCACAGCACCAATGTCATGAAGTTGTCGATGTAGGAGTTCAGCGAGAGACGGTTCTCGATGGAGGCGCTGAGCACATACGTGGAGAGGAAGCGCAACGCCAGCGGATAGACCATGAAGTACCCCACGGCCACGCCCACATAGAACATCACCCCGCCCAAGAGCAGCGCCTTCTTCACCCCGTGCCTCTCCACGGGGTAGAGGGCAGGTGACACGAACCGCCACACCTCGTAGAGCAGGTAAGGCGCCGCCGTGACCACCGCCATCCAGAAAGCGGTGGAGATGTGGATAAAGAAGGGGGCGGCCAAGTTGATGTTGATGAGCTTCACATGGAACTCCTCGGTGAAGAAGTCGTCGTGCAGGTGGAACAGTTGTCCTATCCCGCGCAGCAGGTCATAGAATACGAAGTCGTCGTGGCAAGGCGCCAATACCACGTGGTCGAAGAGGTAAGGCATGGCGATGAAGTAGCCGATGGCCAGCACTATCCACACCCCTATCACGCGCAACAGGAGCCGGCGTAGCACGTCCAAGTGGTCCCAAAAAGTGAGTTTCTTCTCTGCTGCCATCGCAAACGATATAGAAAAGTGACAAGTCGGCCGTTACGTCGAGATTAGACTATAATCAAGAGAAGCTCTTCGGAGGCCGGAGGCCGACCAAGCCTCCCCTATGAGGGGAGGTTTGGAGGGGTGGTCAAGCAAGGTCCCCGAAGGGGATGTGTCTTTAGACACATCCCCTCAAGACTTCAGTTTCCCTTCCTCCTTGTCCTTATCCATTTCCTCCTTGGCTTCGTTCATCCCCTCCTTGAAGCTCCTCACCCCTTTGCCCAAGCCCTTCATCAGTTCGGGCACCTTCTTCCCGCCGAAGAGCAGCAGGACCACTATCAAGATGATGATCCACTCCGTGCCGGTGGGCATGAACAATAACAGTAAATCCGTCATAACGCTGTCCGTTTAAAATTTCCACAAAGATACGATTAGAATTTGAAAACAAACAACTCTCCGGCCGCTAATTCCCCCTTGAATTTGCAGCTTGCCCCCTCTTCATCCGTTTAAATCCCGAACTTTTTCCTATCTTTGCCTCCCGAACCAATAACACGATCAAGCCCTATGTTGAATAAAGTCATCGACCCGGCTCAAGTAGAGCATTTCTCCAAATGGATGGAGCGTGCCGACAAGGTAGTCATCATCTCCCACGTCTCCCCCGACGGCGATGCCGTGGGCGCCTCGTTGGGGCTGTGGCACTTCCTGAACAACCAAGACAAAGAGGTGAACGTCATCCTGCCCAACGCCTTCCCCGACTTCCTCAAGTGGTTGCCCGGGCAGAAGGAGATCCTGCTCTACGACCGCTACAAGGAGTTTGCCGACAAGTTGATAGCCGAGGCCGACGTGATCTGCTGCCTCGACTTCAACACCGTCGGCCGCTCGGGCGCCATGGCCGAGGCCGTGCAGGCCTCCCCCGCTCGCAAGGCCCTCGTAGACCACCACCTCAACCCCGACGACTTCTGCAAGATCGTCATCTCCCACCCCGAAGTCTCCTCCACCTCCGAGATAGTGTTCCGCCTGCTATGCGCCATGGGCTGCTTCAGCGACATCACCAAGGCGGCCGCCGAGTGCCTTTACACCGGCATGATGACCGACACGGGCGGCTTCACCTACAACTCCAACCGCGCCGACCTCTACTTCATCATCCAGCAGCTCCTCTCCAAAGGCATCGACAAGGACGAGATATATAGAAAGGTGTACAACACCTACTCCGAGAGCCGCCTGCGCCTCATGGGCCACGTGCTCACCCGTATGCGGTTCTACCCGCTGCTGCACACCGCCCTTATCTCCCTCACCAAGAAGGAGCAGCGGCAGTTCAACTACGTGCGCGGCGACAGCGAGGGCTTCGTCAACATCCCCCTCACCATCAAGCACACCATCCTCTCCTGCTTCTTGAGGGAAGATTCGGAAAGACCCGTCATCAAGGTCTCCCTGCGCTCCGTGGGCAGCTTCCCCTGCAACCGCTTGGCCGCCGAGTTCTTTCACGGGGGCGGCCACCTGAACGCCGCGGGAGGAGAACATTACGGCACCATCGAGGAGGCCGAATCCCTCTTCCAAGAGGCCTTGGAGAAGTACGCCCCCCTGCTGCAATACCCCGAAAGCGAGAACTGACAACAACCGATACCCACCCTTAACCCCATTCATCCATGACACTGATCAAATCCATCTCAGGCATCCGGGGCACCATCGGCGGTGCCGCCGGCGACGGGCTCAGCCCGCTCGACATCGTGAAGTTCACCTCAGCCTACGCCACCTTCATACGCCACACCTACACGGGGCCAAGCAACATCATCGTCGTGGGGCGCGACGCCCGCGTCTCCGGCGAGATGGTAAGGCACGTGGTCATAGGTACCTTGATGGGCATGGGCTGGGACGTGACCGACATCGGCTTGGCCACCACCCCCACCACCGAGTTGGCCGTAACGGGCGAGGCAGCCGCCGGCGGCATCATCCTGACCGCCTCCCACAACCCCAAGCAGTGGAACGCCCTGAAGTTGCTCAACGCCAAAGGCGAGTTCCTCAACAAGGAGGAGGGCAACGAAGTGCTGCGCATCGCCCAGGCCGAGGCCTTCGACTATGCCCCCGTAGAGCGCTTGGGGCACTGCCGGGTAGACACCACCTACAATGAGAAGCACATCGACGCCATCTTGGCGCTGCCCTTGGTGGATAGGGCCGCCATCCGTGCCGCCGGCTTCCGCGTGGCCATCGACTGCGTGAACTCCGTGGGCGGCCTCATCCTGCCCCGGTTGCTCGAGCGGCTTGGCGTGCGGCAGGTGGAGCCCCTCTACTGCGAGCTTACCGGCGACTTCCAGCACAACCCCGAGCCCTTGGAGAAGAACCTCGGGGGCATCATGGCGTTCATGCGCGGCGGCAAGGCCGATGTGGCGTTCGTCGTCGACCCCGATGTAGACCGCCTCGCGGTGATATGCGAAGACGGCACCATGTACGGCGAGGAGTACACCCTTGTCACCGTGGCCGACTACGTGCTGCGCCACACCCCGGGCAACACCGTCTCCAACCTGAGCTCCACCCGCGCCCTGCGTGATGTTACCGCCCGCTACCCCGGCTGCCGGTATTACGCCGCCGCCGTGGGCGAGGTCAATGTCACCACCCGGATGAAGGAGGTGGGCGCGGTCATCGGCGGCGAGGGCAACGGCGGGGTAATCTATCCCGCCCTGCACTACGGGCGCGACGCCTTGGTGGGCATCGCCCTCTTCCTCTCCCACTTGGCCCGTGAGGGCAAGCGCGTGAGCCGGCTACGTGCCACCTATCCCACCTACTACATGGCCAAGAACCGCATGGACCTCACCCCCGGCACCGACGTGGACACCATCCTCGCCAAGGCCAAGGCCCTCTTCGCCAAGGAGAAGGTGGACGACACCGACGGGGTGAAGATAGACTTCCCCGACAAGTGGGTGCACCTGCGCAAGAGCAACACCGAGCCCATCATCCGCGTCTACAGCGAAGCCCCCACGGCCGAAGAGGCCGAGGCCATCGCCGAGGAGGTGATGAAGCTTATGCGATAAAGGGAGGCGGGAGCTTCGGCGGGCATCGTTGAAAAACTTCGGCACCCCTCGAGATGAAACGACAAGTAGAACCATCAAACCATAGCTTTATGTTTTCGGGAATCGTAGAAGAATGCGCCACCTTGGTGGCCATGGTCAAGGAGCGGGAGAACGTGCATTTCACCTTCACCTGCTCGTTCGTGTCTGAATTGAAGATAGACCAGAGCGTGTCGCACAACGGCGTGTGCCTCACGGTGGTGAAGCTCACCGACACCACCTACACCGTCACCGCGATGAAAGAGACGCTCGACCGCTCCAATTTGGGGCAGTTGCACGTGGGCGACGAGGTGAACGTGGAACGCAGCATGCCGATGAACGGCCGCTTGGACGGTCACATCGTGCAGGGGCATGTCGACCAGACTGCCGTCTGCACGGCCGTAGACGATGCCCACGGGAGTTACTACTTCACCTTCCGTTACACCTTCGACAAGGAGATGGCGCGTCGCGGCTACCTCACCGTAGACAAAGGCTCGGTCACGGTCAACGGCGTGAGCCTGACGGTGTGCAACCCCACCGACGACACCTTCCAAGTGGCCATCATCCCCTATACCTTCGAGAACACCAACTTCCATGCCATCCGCGTGGGCAGCGTGGTCAACATCGAGTTCGACATCATCGGCAAATACCTGAGCCGCATGATGGTATACCGATGAGCCGTGCGGTCGCCCGTGTGCTGTTTCCTTATTTCAGTAGGGAAGAAGAGAATAGCAGCCTACGGAAGAAGAAGATAGCTACGGACGGAAGAAGGAGATACTGGATAGCGGAAGGAGAAAAAGAAAAGCAGTCGGCCTGTAAGCCGGGTTCTGTACCTTTGCCGGGGCGCGTCCGCCGGGGCGGAGAACCCCTGCACAAAGGTGCCTGTCATTTATCTGCGCCGCATGTCACCATGACGGCTGTAGCGGTCTACCCTCCGGCATGGGGCGAGCCACCCTCATGGCGCCGGTTTACATGACCTTGCAACTCCCAAGACGCACAGCCCTTGCGTCACCACAAGGCTGGTGGGCCCTTACCCCACCTTCTCACCCTTACCTCCCCGCCGAAGCGGGGGTTGGCGGTTGTTTTCTTCTGCGTTGCTCTACCCTCGCGGACAGCTTCCCGTTAGGAAGTGGGACGCTCTGTGTTGCCCGGACTTTCCTCCCACGGCACCAAGCCGCAAGCGACAGGCCGGCCGACTGCTCTATGGCGGCAAAGATAGGCATTTTCGGGCAGATACCTTCCGTGCGCCGCCGCTTTTTCTTCGCCGTGACCGATGGCCGTTACGCGATAAATTCGTAGCTTTGCTCATTATAAACCGATAAAGCCATGCAAATGAAACCGCTGCCGATGTTATGCGCGTGCCTCTGCCTTGCCCTTGCGCATGTCCATGCCGCCCCGCCCGTCATCCCCGTGCCGCCGGCACCCGTCTACACGCTCCCTGCCGACACGGCCGCCACTCCCGCTTTCGGCATCGTCGACCTCTCGGTGGCCACCCTCTGCACCGCCCCCGACTTCTCCTCCGAGCCGGCCACCCAAGCCCTCCTTGGCATGCCCGTCAAGATATTGGAGCGGCGGAACTGGTACCTGATACAGCTGCCCGACGACTACACGGCGTGGGTGCACCCCTCGGCCGTCTGGCCCGTGGAGCGGGAGGCGTTGGAGGCGTGGAACGCCGAAGAGAAGGTGGTGGTCACCGCCCAGTATGGCACCGTCCGCTCACTGCCCAAGGCCGATTCCCGCCCCGTCTCCGATGTCGTGGCCGGCGACCGCTTGAAGTTCGAGGGCACGGTGAAAGGCTACTACCGCGTGGGCTACCCCGACGGGCGCACGGGCTACCTCTTGAAGTCCCTTGGACAGACTGAGAAGCGTTGGCGGCAGACGCTTCGGCAAGACGTTCCCAGCATCCTTGCCACCGCCTACACCCTCGTTGGCGTGCCTTACATCTGGGCCGGCACCTCCTCGAAGGGCATGGATTGCAGCGGCTTCATCCGCAACATACTCTACCAGCACGACATCCTCATCCCGCGCGACGCTTCCCGGCAGGCCCTCAAGGGGGAGCGCATCGCCATCGCCCCCGATTTCAGCGACTTGCAGCCGGGCGACCTGCTCTTCTTCGGCAGTCCCGCCGAGGGCGACACGCCCGAGCGCGTCGTGCACGTGGGCATGTACATGGGCGAGGGGCGCTTCATCCACTCGCAGGGCGACGTGCACGTGAGCGGCCTTGACGCCGCCGACCCGCTCTTCGACGCCTTCAACCTTGGCCGCCTGCTCTTCGCCTCGCGCGTGCTGCCATATATCAATCAGGAGGAGGGGCTGACGACCACCGCCACCAACCCCTATTATCAGTCCCCGCTGCCCGACGGGTTGCTCTATCCGAAAGCGCAGGAGTGAGTGAACGGCTGCTCTTTCCGTCCGTTTCC
>JAJPYP010000005.1 GCA_021204885.1 Prevotellaceae bacterium | reverse complement strand
AAGAGCGGAAGACGGGACTCAAACCCGCGACCCTCAGCTTGGAAGGCTAATGCTCTATCAACTGAGCTACTTCCGCATGATGTGGTGGGCAAAGATGGATTCGAACCACCGAAGGCGTAAGCCAGCAGATTTACAGTCTGCCCCATTTGTCCACTCTGGTATTTGCCCCTGTGCCGTTAAAGGGAAGAATGTGTGCGTGAAAGCCGCTTCTTGATGTGCGCTCCTGCACGCGCCCATGCTCCTTTAATTGCGTGGGGGCAAAGGTACGACTATTTATGTAAACTCCAAGCGAAATCGACCATTTTTATTGCGGTGACCGCACATTCGCTGCCCTTGTTGCCTAACTTGCCGCCGGCGCGTTCTTCGGCTTGTTCCAGCGTGTTGGTAGTGACAAGACCGTAGATTACCGGGATGGTGCCCTCGGCGTTCAGGCGGGCGATGCCTTGTGTAACGCCCATGCACACGTAGTCGAAATGGGGGGTATCGCCACGGATAACGCAGCCCAAGGCGATGACCGCATCCACCCCGCCATCATCCATGAAGCGCTTGGCGGCGTAGGTCAGTTCAAAGCTGCCCGGCACGCTCTTCACCTTGATGTCGGCTTCTTTCACGCCATGTTCCAAGAGCGTTTCCACGGCACCTTTGAGCAAGGCACCGGTGATGTTCCCGTTCCACCGGGAGACGGCGATGGCGAATTTCATGCCCGTAGCAGTGGGTACCGCGTCGCTGCAATCGGTGAGCTGATGTAATGCTGTTGCCATAATAAATAAGATGTATCGTATGGATATGGAAACGTCGTTCCTTCATAGGCCTACAAGCAGACCCTGAAACGGAACGACGTGGTGAAGCCTCTATTATTTGCCGTTCTTCAAGAAACGGGCCCGCTCGATGTATTTGTCTACCGTCGTAGACTGGTAGGAACGTACATATTTCTCTTTCACCTTGGTGAAAGCCTCGATGGCCTCGTCGTACTTGCCCTGCTGGGTGAGTATCTCGCCGGCTTGTATGAGGTAAATGGGGCTGAGCGCGTCGCTATCGGCCTCGTCGGCGGCTTTCAAGAGCAGGGAAGCGGCCTTGTCAAGCTGTCCCAACTCGGCATAGCAGTTGCCCATGGCGGCTTTCATGGCGGGGCCTACCAAGCGGTCTTTCCCGCTGAAGCTGTCGAGCGCCTTGACGGCCTCCTCGTACTTGCCCATGTGGGCGTAGCAAAGGCCGGCGTAGGCCTTGGCCAAGTTGGCGGCATGGGTACCGCTGTATTGGTCGGTTATCTTCAGGAAGCCGATGTAACCGATGCTGTCGCCTTGCAAGGCCTGCTCGTAGGCGTCGGCTTCGAAATATTGTTCGCCTGTGAACAAGGCGGCTTGTGCTTTCTCTTCGCGTGGAGCGGCGTAGAGGTTCTTGTACATCACGATGCCTGCTATGATGATGATGATGACCAATACGACCGCGATGATGGTCTTTTTGTTCTTGATAAGGAATGCCTCGGACTGCGAAAGGGCTTCTTCCACGTTCAAGGCCTCGTTCGTCTTTTTCTGTTGTGCCATTTTATAGATTCGTTTTATTGTTTGCCTAACATGCTGGTTCGAGGGGCAAAAGTAAGGTTTTTTATGCATATCCAAGAAATTTAGCGGCATCTTTTTTTGATTTGCACCCGAAAAGCGCGAAATTTGCCGTTCAACTCATGGGCGTTATATGATACTCAAATCCATATCCATACTCAATTATAGGAATTTAGAGCAGGTGGAGCTTGCTTTCTCGCGCAAGTTGAATTGCTTTTTCGGGCAGAACGGTATGGGTAAGACCAACTTGTTGGACGCCATTTATTACCTCTCCTTTTGTAAAAGCTGCGCCAACCCCATCGACTCGCAAAACATACGCCACGAGGCCGACTTCTTCGTCATTCAAGGGCATTATGAGATGGCTCCCGATTGCATGGAGGAGATTTATTGCGGCATGAAGCGGCGGCAGAAGAAGCAGTTCAAGCGCGACAAGAAGGAGTACACGCGCCTATCTGACCACATCGGCTTCCTGCCGCTTGTCATGGTGTCGCCGGGTGACGCGGCGCTCATCGGCGGGGGCAGTGAAGAGCGGCGCCGCTTCATGGACGTGGTGATCTCACAATACGACAAGCCCTATTTGGAGGCGTTGATACGCTACAACAAGGCCCTGTTGCAGCGCAATGTCTTGTTGAAAAGCGAAGTGCCGGTAGAGGAGTCGCTCTTCCTTGTCTTGGAAGAGATGATGGCGCAAACGGGCCAGACGGTATTCGGCAAGCGGGAGGCTTTCATCGAGGAGTTCACCCCCATTTTCCAGTCGTTCTACTCGTTCATATCAGGGGACAGGGAGCGCGTGGGGCTTACATACGAATCGCATGCCCGCGGGGCTTCGCTGGCCGAGGTGCTTAAAGAGAGCCGCACGCGCGACCGCATCATGGGCTTCTCCCTCAAGGGCATCCACAAGGACGAATTGGGCATGTACTTGGGCGACTTCCCCATGAAGCGCGAAGGGTCGCAGGGGCAGAACAAGACCTACTTAGTGGCGTTGAAGTTGGCCCAGTTCGACTTCTTGAGGCGACGGGGCATGACCACACCGCTGCTGTTGCTCGACGACCTCTTCGACAAGCTGGACGCGCGGCGCGTGGAGCAGATCATCAAGTTGGTGGGCGGCGATGGTTTCGGGCAGATATTCATTACCGACACCAACCGCGGGCACTTGGACCGCATACTGCACAAAGTGGGCGGCGACTACAAGATGTTCCGCGTAGTGGAGGGCAACGTGTCGGAGATGAAGGAGGATGCCCTACACGGTCAGAGCGTGCCCGCCGACGAGGCAGCCAAGGAGGCGATGCCATGAAGCGGAGCGAGGCACAGCCCATAGGCAAGCTTGTACAAGCCTACTTGCGCGAGGAGAGCTTGGAGTCACCGCTCAACCAGTATCGGTTGGTCAACTCGTGGAATGTGGTGATGGGGCCGGGCATCGCCCTGTACACGCGCTCTCTCTCCATCAAGAACCAGACACTCTATGTGCAGATTACCTCATCGGCGTTGCGGCAAGAGCTGATGATGCGGCGCAGCCGGTTGGTGGACAAGCTGAACGAGTGCGTGGGGGCGCAAGTCATCACGGACATCGTGTTCCGCTGACGCGATGGTAACGTATCAACCCCTCCATGGGGCTTTGCGTGATGTGGCCTATGCGTAACCCCGTTTGGGCAACCGCTTCCACAAGCAATTCCCGGTAGTGGTAAGCGATGGAGCCGGTAAAGTGGACGGGGCATTCCTTGTAGCCTGTATATTGCATGACATTGCGGCGGATGAACGCAAGGAAGCTGCCGCGCACCAACCGGCGGATGCCCGCATCGTCCAAATGCCGTGCCAAGAAGGGCGATAAACTGGCCAAGAAGCGGTTGGGGAAAGGACGGCGGTACACGTGCTCGATGATGTCGGCCGGCGTGAGGTGGAACTGCTCGAGGAACGCCGCTTTCAAGCCGTCGGCAAGTTGGTTCTTCAAGAGGTCGCCCACCAACTGCTTGCCCAATGAGGCACCGCTGCCCTCGTCGCCCAAGATAAATCCCAAAGGCGAGACGTTCTCCACTATCTTCTCTCCGTCGTAGAGGCACGAGTTGGAGCCTGTACCCAAAATGCAGGCAATGCCGCGCTCCCTGCCACAGAGGCTACGCGCGGCACCCAACACGTCGGTGGTCACCTCTACCGTGCCTTGCACGTGCAGCTTGGCGGTCAAGGCACGGCTCACGGTGGCTGTGGTGTGGGGCAGGCAACCGCTGCCATAGAAATGGAGGGACGAGAAGGTGTCCTGTCCGTTTAATTGCGGCAACAACTGCTTGGCGAGCGCATCGGCAATCTCCTCTTCCGATTGATATACCGGGTTGATGCCTTTGGTAAGGAATCGTCCCGTCTCCCTGCCGTTTTCCACTACCGCCCAATCGGTCTTGGTGGAACCGCTGTCGGCCAACAATATCATGCTTTCTTCTTTTTAATGATAAGACAAAGGCCTATGAACGTGAACAGGGCGTTCAGTATGAGCAGTTCATAGCTGAAGCGGTAGCCGCCCAACCACGCTTCGGAGTGGCGTTGCAACACGTAACAGAGTAGCGGCGAAAGGATGGCCACGAGCGGGATGTAGCGGTCGCGCACCTGCCGCTTCAAGAAGATGCCGAAAGCGAAGAGTCCCAAGATGGGCCCGTATGTGTAGCTGGCCAATGTGTAGACGGCATCAATCACGCTGGTGTTGTTCAGCAGGTTGAACACGAAGATGGTGATGCCCATCGCCACGGCCATGCCCACATGCACCCGCCCCCGCAGTGTTTGCACCCGCGCCTCGCTCTTGCCCCCGGTGCCCAATATGTCGACGGTAAACGAAGTGGTGAGTGCCGTGAGTGCGGAACCGGCCGCCGAATAGGCCGACGAGACCAGCCCGACGATAAACAGGATGCCCACCGTCATGGGGAAATAGCCGCCGGTGGCGATGATGGGGAAGAGCTCGTCGCCGTGGGCCACCTGCAAGCCTTGGTGGGCGGCAAACAGATAGAGCAGTACGCCAAGCACCAAGAAGAGCCAGATGATGACCAATTGCAGGATGGCGTTGGAGAGGATGTTCTTCTGCGAGTCCTTGGGGTTCTTGCAACTCAAGTTGCGTTGCATCATGTCTTGGTCCAAGCCTGTCATGGCTATCATGGTGAAGGCGCCGGCAAAGAACTGCTTGAAGAAGTACTCCTTGTCGTTGGGGTTGTCGAAGAAGAATACGCGCGAATAGCCGCTACCTGCCACGGCGCTCACCATGTCGGTGAAAGAGAAGTGCAGGTTGGCGGCGATGTAGACAATGCAAAGCACCACCGACACGATAAGGCAGAAGGTCTTCAACGAATCGGTCCATATAAGCGACTTCACCCCGCCACGGAACGTGTAGAGCCACACCAACGCCACCGTAATGACTACATTCAGCAGGAAGGGCAAGCCCAATGGCTCGAACACCAACAGTTGCAGCGTGAGGCACACCAAGAAGAGCCGCACCGACGCGCCCAGCATCTTGGAGATAAAGAAGAACCACGCCCCCGTGCGGTAGGAGCACAGGCCGAAGCGGTTCTCCAAATAGGCGTAGATGGACACCAAGTTCATACGGTAGAAGAGCGGCGTCAAGACAAAGGCGATGACCGCTTGCCCCAGTATGAAGCCTAATACCATTTGCAGGTAGCCGAAGCTGCTGGCCGCCACCATGCCCGGCACGGAAACGAACGTCACGCCCGATATGCCCGAGCCTATCATGGCAAAGGCCACCACATACCACGAAGAGCGGCGGTTACCTATGAAGAAGCCCGCGTTGTCGGCATGTCTTCCCGCCAGCCAAGAGACCATGAAGAGTATCACGAAATAGACGGCGACGGTCAGTATAACGGCAAAGGGTGTCATAAGTGGGACGGTTTATGGTTACTCTTCATACAACAGATAGGGCTTGCGGCGCTCCTTGAACCGCGCCACATCCCCTTGCCAGCGTGCCTTGATCTCGTCGGCATCGCTGCCGGCCTCGATCATCCCCCGCACATAGTCCACGCCAATGAGGCGCTCGAAGAACGAGCTGAAGAAACGGTCGCCCAAATGCAAGCTGCGATAGGCATCTATAAGATAGCTCAAGTCGACGCCCCGCTCCCATATAGCCTCGTCGGAGAGTCCGCTCAAGTTCACGCCGTGGCACAGCTTCCCTTGCTGGGGCGGATGCTTGGCACCGGGCCTGCTCTGGGGCGTAAAGCTGTACATATACCCCTTCATGTCGGGATGCCCGTACACTTGGAACGGCAGCGGCGTGCCCCTGCCCAAGCTCACCGGCGTGGCGTCGAAGAAGCAAAGGGAAGCATAGAGGTAGACGGATTTCATGTCGGGCAGGTTGGGCGACGGCGCTACGGCAAGGCGGTAACGTGTTTGGTGCGTATAGTTCAGGCAAGGCACCACCGTCAAGTCGCAAGTGCGCCCGCCGGGCAACCATCCCTCGCCGTTTACCATGCGGGCTAATTCGCCCAAGGTCATGCCGTGTACCACGGGAATGGGCAACCACCCCACGCCCGACTTGTATTTCATGTCGAGCAACGGGCCGTCCACATAGAAGCCGTTGGGGTTGGGGCGGTCTAATATCACCATGGGCGTGCCGTAGCGGGCGCAAGCGTCCATGAGCCGGCACATCGTAATATAATAGGTATAGTAACGCAGCCCCACATCCTGTATATCCACCACCACGAGGTCGAAGGAGTGCATCAAAGACTCGTTCAGCAGCTTCTCTGCGCCGCCGTAGAGTGAAAGGATGGGGATGCCTGTCTTGGTGTCGACGGCGTTGGACACCTGCTCGCCCGCGTCGGCGTCGCCACGGAAACCGTGCTCGGGCGAGAAGAGCGTCGTCACGCCCACCCCTTGCTCCAACAGCACGTCAAGGATGTGCCTCTGTCCAACCATACCCGTATGGTTGGAGAAGAGGGCTATCCGTTTGCCTTGCAGCAAGGGCAGGTAGACCGATGGCCGTGCGTCGCCGCATACCACCCCGTGGGTTTGCGCCCGGCATAGAACGGGAACGCACGCCAAGAGGAGGCACGGTAGAAGCGCTGAGCCAAAGGGGAACTTCACTCGGGTGAGGGTTAGTCTACGAACTGGACTTTCTCGGGAATGCGCGGTCTGGCTTCGGGAGCCTCGTCGGGATAACCTACTGCAATGGCATAGAGCAACTGGTAATCCTCGGGCAGGGCGAGCTTCTCCAAGTAGGGAGCGGCAGAGGGGTCGTTCTTCATGAAGGCGATGGGGCCACCCAAGCAGCACGTACCCAATCCCAAGGATTGTGCGGCCAATATCATATTCTCGCCAAGCAGGCCGCAATCAATCTGTCCGCTGCCGTCGGCAGGCGAGGCGATGAAGATGACGGCAGGCGCGTTACGGAACATGTTCTTGAACGAAGGGTCTTCGGCCATCTTCGGGTTGGCTGCCTTGAAAGCGTCCGTTACCCCGTTGATGAACTCGGGATTGTTCACGATGCGCACTTGCCAAGGCTGTACGTTCATTCCGTTGGGCGCGTTGATGCCGCACAGGGCGATCTGCTCCAATTTCTCGCGCTCTACCGGCTGGTCGGTGTACTGGCGGATGCTGCGACGGGCCATGATGGTCTCGATGACGACATTTCCTTGGTCCTCGGCGGCAACCTCCTCGTTTTGTGCTTGCGTGCCACAACTTGCACACAGCAACAGGCTTGCGCCCAACAGCATGCATTTCAAACTTTTCATACTTTTCCTCCTTAAACGTTAGTTTGTTAAAACGCTACAAATGTATGCCATCTGCCTTAAAAAAGCAAATGATATAAAAGTATTCACACCACGTTTCTATGGAAAGCACGGTTTCGGCAGGCGAATGCAAGCGCTTCGACAGTACCTGTCGGGGCGCTTCCGCAGGTCTGTTCAAGCGCTTCGGCAGGGTCTATGGAAGCGCTTCGGCAGGGTCTATGGAAGCGCTTCGATACAGTCTATGGAAGCGCTTCGATAGAAGCTATGGAAGCGCTTCGATAGAGGGCAACGAAAGTATTGCATGGAACCGGGCAAAACAGTGCGTAAAACGGGAGGTAATGGAGATGGGATATCATGAAAAAAGAGGATGTGTCAAAACTCGAATAAAATCGCAAGAAAGTACTTCGGAGGCCGTAGGCCGACTAAGCCTCCCCTATTAGGGGAGGTTTGGAGGGGTGGTCAAGCAAGATCCCCGAAGGGGATGTGTCTTTTGACACAGCCCCTTCTGGTTCACCGCTGCTACGGTGGAAATGTATCGTGGAGCGTATGAGACTCGAACTCATCACCTCGACACTGCCAGTGTCGCGCTCTAGCCAGATGAGCTAACGCCCCTAAAAACGAATATACTCGCTTGTATCTCTTTTGATGGCGCAAATATAGTGCATTATTCTGAAATAATCGCTATTTTTGCGAAGAATTTTCTGAAACTCCCCTCTGAAAAGGGTTTTGATGGACTTTATTACAGGTAAATGGGCGGGTTTCCCTGCAAGTAAGGAGGTGTCGACGTGTTACAACCGGTGAAAGAGAAGCTTATTTTGGGTATCGACCCCGGTACGACCATTATGGGGTATGGCTTGCTGCGCGTGGTGGGTGTGGACGCGCGGTTGGTGGCCATGGGCATCGTCGACTTGCGTAAGCTCTCCGACCACTACTTGAAGCTGCGCCGCATCCACGAGCGGGTGATGGGCATCATAGAGAGCTACCTGCCCGATGAGTTGGCCATCGAAGCCCCCTTCTTCGGCAAGAACGTGCAGTCCATGCTCAAGTTGGGGCGGGCGCAAGGGGTGGCGATGGCCGCCGCGTTGAGCCGCGACATTCCCATTACCGAGTATGCTCCCTTGAAGATAAAGATGGCCATTACGGGCAACGGACAGGCCTCGAAAGAGCAGGTGGCCGACATGCTGCGCCGCATACTCCACATCGCCGATGCCGACATGCCCACCTTTATGGACGCCACCGACGCGCTGGCCGCCGCCTACTGCCACTACTTGCAGATGGGTGCGCCCCAGAGCGTGAAAGGATACCATGGATGGAAGGATTTCATAGCCAAACATCCTGAGAAGGTCAATACACGCACCCGTCAAGTCAATACACAGCCATGAAACTGAACGATTACCTGCTTGTAGGTGTAGCCGCGACCACCGTGGCCAGTTGCACGCCCTCCAAAAAGGAGTATGCGTCCTACGAACTCTACCCCGTGCGGCAAGACGCGCTCGTGGAGATGGAGTACACGCCGGCCGTGACGAAGTTCTCGCTTTGGTCGCCCGTGGCCGACGAGGTGCGCCTCATGCTCTATCAGGAGGGCAAAGGCGGTCATGCCTACAAGACGGTGCCCATGAAACCCGACGAGGAGGGTACTTGGCGGGTAAACGTGGAGGAGGACTTGATAGGCAAGTTCTACACCTTCAACGTGAAGATAGCCGGGAAATGGTTGGGCGACACGCCGGGCATCAACGCCCATGCGGTGGGGGTGAACGGCAAGCGGGCCGCCATTATCGATATGGCCGCCACCAATCCCGAAGGGTGGTCGCAAGACAAGCGGCCGCCGTTGGCCTCGCCGGCCGATGTCGTTCTCTACGAGCTGCATCACCGTGACTTCTCCATCGACCCTTCGTCGGGCATCGGGCATCGAGGCAAGTTCTTGGCGCTGACGGAAACGGGAACGGTAAACCCCGACGGACTCTCCACGGGCATCGACCACTTGAAGGAATTGGGCGTGACGCACGTGCACTTGCTGCCCTCTTACGACTATGCGTCGGTAGACGAGACCCGCTTGGAGGAGAACAGCTACAACTGGGGGTATGACCCGCAAAACTACAACGTGCCCGACGGCTCCTACGCCACCGACCCTTACCGGCCCGAAACGCGCATCCGCGAGTTCAAGCAGATGGTACAGGCCTTGCACAAGGCCGGCATACGGGTGGTGATGGATGTGGTCTACAACCAT
>JAJPYP010000229.1 GCA_021204885.1 Prevotellaceae bacterium | reverse complement strand
GTCACCAGCGGACGGAAACCCTCTCCCAAAGAACTTAAAGAAATCTGCCAAACGGTGCGCCACCTGCGCCGCCACGCCTCCATACGGCTATGCGCCTCGTTGGGACTGCTCGATGAAGCCGACTTGCAAGCCCTCTTCGAGGCGGGCATCACCCGTTACCATTGCAACTTGGAGACAGCTTCCTCCTATTTCGCGCGACTGTGCGACACCCACACGCAAGCCGACAAGCTGCGCACGTTGCAAGCCGCCCGCCGTGTGGGTATGGAGGTGTGCAGCGGCGGCATCATCGGCATGGGCGAGACGATGGCGCAACGCATCGAGTTCGCGTTCACGCTAAAAGCATTAGGCGTGCAATCCATTCCCATCAACCTGCTCAGCCCCATCCAGGGCACGCCGTTGGAAAGCCAGCCGCCCCTTACGGAAACGGAAGTGTTGACCACCATCGCCCTTTTCCGCTTCATCAACCCCACCGCTTACTTGCGTTTTGCCGGAGGCCGCTCGCAGCTGAGCAAGGAGGCGGTGGAGAAGGCACTCTACATCGGCATCAATTCGGCCATCGTGGGCGACCTGCTCACCACGCTCGGTTCCAAGGTGGAGGAGGACAGACGGCTGATACAGCAAACCGGCTACCAATTGGAGAGCGCCGACTTGCAGTTCGACCGCGAGCACTTGTGGCACCCTTATACGTCGACCACCAATCCACTACCCGTTTATAAAGTGAAATGTGCCGAGGGAGCCACCGTCACCATCGAGGACCCGCGAGACCAAGATAAAGAGTTGACGCTCATTGAGGGCATGTCCTCTTGGTGGTGTGCCGTGCATGGCTACAACCACCCGATGCTGAACCGTGCGGTAGAAGAGCAAACGAAGCGGATGTCGCACGTCATGTTCGGCGGCTTCACGCACCGGCCCGCCATTGAATTGGGCCGCTTGCTGCTGCCGCTTGTGCCACCGTCCATGCAGAAGATATTCTATGCCGACTCGGGCTCGGTGGCCGTAGAGGTGGCCATGAAGATGGCAATACAATATCAATATGCCAAAGCCATGGCTCGCGGGCATAAGCCGATACACGACAACTTCGTCACCATACGCAGCGGATACCATGGCGACACTTGGAACGCCATGTCCGTATGCGACCCCGTGACCGGCATGCATGGTCTCTTCGGCCCGTCGCTGCCCGTACGTTACTTCCTGCCGCAACCCCGCTCGCGCTTTGGCGGCACGTGGCATCCCGAAGAGCTCGCGCCGTTGCAGCAGCTCTTGGAAGAACATGGAGAAGAATTGGCCGCCATGATCTTGGAGCCCGTGGTGCAAGGCGCGGGCGGTATGTGGTTCTACCATCCCGAATACCTGAAAGGTGCCGCACGCCTTTGCCGCGAGCATGGCTTGCTGCTCATCTTCGACGAGATAGCCACCGGCTTCGGCCGCACGGGAAAGCTCTTCGCTTGGGAGCATGCGGGCGTGGAGCCGGACATTATGTGCATAGGCAAGGCCTTGACGGGCGGATACATGACGCTCTCGGCCGTGCTTGCCACGAATGAAGTGGCCGATACCATCTCCTGTCATGCCCCGGGCTGCTTCATGCACGGGCCCACCTTCATGGGCAACCCCTTGGCAGCCGCCGTGGCGTGCGCCTCCATCAAGCTGCTCACCTCGAAGGAGTACGACTGGCAAGGCAAGGTATCGCGCATCGAAGCCCAACTGAAACACGAACTGGAACCGGCACGCGCGTTGCCTTCGGTGGCCGACGTGCGGGTATTGGGCGCCATCGGCGTGGTGGAGACCAAGCAGCCGGTAGACATGGCATGGATGCAGCGGCGTTTTATTGAAGAAGGCATCTGGATGCGCCCCTTCGGACGGTTGGTCTACTTGATGCCGCCCTACATCATCAGCCCCGAGGAGCTAAGCCGCCTTACCACCGGATTGTTGAACGTAGTAAAGGAGATGCCATGAAAAAGGAAAACGACATACGGCAAGCCTTGCAAGCGTTGAAGGCCGAGGACAACCTACGTCGCTTGCCCCGCATCACGCACCAAGGGCGTTATATCCTCTCGGAAGGGCGACGCATGCTGAACCTCTCCTCCAACGACTACTTGGGGCTATCTACCGACCTTGCCTTGCGCGAGGAGTTCTTACAGACACTGACACCCGAAACGTTCCTGCCCACCGCTTCCTCCTCGCGGCTGCTCACGGGCAACCACGCCGTCTACGAGGCGTTGGAGACGGAATTGGCCCACCGCTTCGGCACCCGGGCGGCATTGGTCTTGGGCAGCGGTTACCACGCCAACACCGGCATACTGCCCGCCGTATGCGACAAGGAGACGCTGCTCTTGGCCGACAAGTTAGTACACGCCAGCCTTATCGACGGCATCCGCCTCTCCACCGCCCGCTGCATACGCTACCGCCACAACGACTTGGAGCAAGTAAGGCGGCTGCTCGAGCAATACCACACGGCCTACCGCCGCATCATCATCGTGACCGAAAGCATTTTCAGCATGGACGGCGACGAGGCCGATTTGAAAGCTTTGGTAGCACTGAAACGCCTGTATAATAATGTATGGCTCTATTTAGACGAGGCGCATGCCTTCGGCGTGCGGGGCAGGTACGGGCTGGGCTGTGCCGAAGCGGCGGGCTGCCTACGCGACATCGACTTGCTGGTAGGCACCTTCGGCAAGGCGGCGGCATCGGCAGGGGCATTCGTAGTCTGTAAAAGCGAGCTGCGCGACTACCTTGTCAACCGCATGCGCACCTTGATCTACAGCACGGCTCTGCCGCCGCTCAACATCGCTTGGACGCTGTTTGTAGTGCGGCGCATGGCACACATGCAAGCCCGGCGTGACCAGTTGACGCGCAACGGCGACATCCTGCGCCATGCCCTTAGCGTGCGCAAGTTCAACGTCACGGGCAGCAGCCACATCGTGCCGTTGATAGTAGGGCCAAGCGACCGGGCCATCCAAAAGGCACAGGCATTGCAACAAGGCGGCTTCTACGTGCTGCCCGTGCGGCCGCCCACCGTGCCCGAAGGCACCTCGCGCCTGCGCATCTCGCTTACGGCCGCCGTCAAAGAGGAGGAGATACACAAATTGGTGGCGTGCCTTGTGGCGTGCCGCAAGGCTGAAAGCGGCCGCCCATAATGGATCCACTTCTACAACCGTCAACCCCGCATCAGCTATATGATACAGACATTCATTATACACGAACACCACCCCCGGTTGCTGCTCTTCTTCACCGGCTGGGGAGCCGACGCCACACCTTTCCGCCAATACCGGCCTGAAAAGAGCGACTACCTGCTGTGCTACGATTACCGCACGCTCTACTTTGACGACGGCCTGCTGCGAGAATACCGCGAGGTAAACCTGATAGGCTGGTCTATGGGCGTGTGGGCGGCCACGCAAGTCATGGAGAGGCTGTCAGGGCAAGCGGACGCGCCCTGTATGCGACGAGGCACGATGCCCACCATCGCCCGAAGCGTCGCCATCAACGGCACGCCCCATCCCGTAGACGACCGCCTCGGCATCCCCATCGCCACCTACCACGGCACCTTGGAGGGGCTTACGGGCGTCTCCCTGCACAAGTTCCTACGCCGTATGTGTGCCGACAGCAAAGCCTTCAGGGCTTTCTTGGAGGTAACGCCCCGCCGTCCGTTGGAAGAGTTACGGGAGGAGCTCACAGCCGCCGAAACACAATACGCGGAGCGGCGAGCCAAGCCCTTGACAAGCCGTTTCAAGTGGCAACAAGCTGTCGTGGGCACGGGCGACCGCATCATTCCGCCCGCCAACCAGCTCAGAGCTTGGCAAGAGGCGGGTACTCCTGTCATCCAGACCGACGATGCCCACTACAGCCAGCCGCTTTTCCAATACTATCTGCAAACGGTATGGACAAACAGCTGATAGCCGCCCGCTTCGCCCGCGCCCGCGACACCTATCCGCTCGAAGCTCGCGTACAAGGCCATGTGGCACGCACCATGCTGCGACTGCTTACCCGCGAGGTGGGCGCATGCCGACGCTTCCGCCACATCACCGAGTTCGGTTGCGGCACCGGCGGTTACTCCAGGTTGTTACTGCAAGCCTTCCGTCCCGACACCTTGTTGCTGAACGACCTTTGCCCCGAAATGGGGGCGTATGTGAAGGCGTTAGGCCAGGCGCCTGCCCGCGTGCAATTCATGGCGGGCGATGCCGAGACCATGGAGTTCCCCCGCGGCACCGAGCTGTTCACCTCCTGCTCCACGTTGCAATGGTTCAACCACCCCGAGCGCTTCTTTCGCCGTTGCCGCCGTTTCTTGGCAGAGGAGGGCATCTTCGCTTTCAGTACCTTCGGGCCCGAGAACTTGCACGAGATAAGAAGCGTTACCGCAAAGGGGCTTCACTACTTCTCTATAGACGAGTTGACGGACACGCTCTCTGAAAGCTTCGACCTGCTCTTTGCCCAAGAGGAGAAGCGTGTGCTACGCTTCGACTCGCCGTTGCACGTATTGCGCCACCTGCGGCTTACCGGCGTGACGGGCATGGGTAAAGCCCTCTGGACGCGCGGCCGCTTGGATGCCTTCTGCCAAGACTACACCCGCCTTTATGGCGACGAGGCGGGAGCGGTCACGTTGCAATACCACCCCATCTACATCGCGGGTAGGGTCAAAAGATGACTATATAGAATAGGCATGGGAATGCCCGCCGCCGACACGTAAACATATATAATAAGGTATAGGAATAATGAACGGAACCGTCTATTTTGTAAGCGGCATCGATACCGATGCCGGCAAGAGTTACTGCACCGCTTGGTTAGCACAAGCCTTTGCCCGCGAAGGCAAGCGGGTCATCACCCAGAAGTTCATCCAGACAGGGAACAGGGGATACAGCGAGGACATCGACCTGCACCGCCGCCTAATGGGCACCGGTTACTTGCCCGAAGACCGTGAGGGGCTGACGATGCCCGAGATATACTCCTACCCTTGTTCTCCCCACTTGGCCGCACTGATAGACAAGCGTCCCATCGACTTCGAGAAGATAACACGCGCCACCGAAGAGCTTGCCCGCCGCTACGACGTGGTGTTGTTGGAGGGTGCGGGCGGGCTCATGGTGCCGCTCACGGAAAGCTACCTTACCATCGACTACATTACCCGGAAGCGATACCCGCTCGTATTCGTCACCTCGGGCAAGTTGGGCAGTATCAACCACACGCTCTTGAGCTTGGAGGCGATAAGAAACCGAGGCATCAAGCTCGACCGGTTGCTCTACAACCTCTACCCCGCCGCTGCCGACAAGACGATACAGGAGGACACCCTGCGTTACCTGCAAAGTCACCTTTCTATAGAGTTCCCTGAAGCCCTCTTCCAAACGGTACCCGTCATCAACCTATAGCACCGCAAGCGGCAGAGAAAACGGGACAATAATAGCGGCGGGCGCGACATGAAACAACGCCGCCACGCCACTTATTTAACCCGTAATTGTATAAGAGTTCGTGAAAAAGCATTACCTTTGCCCAAAGTAAACAACGTCTTCGATGAAGATATTCTACAGAATCTATCAAATTTGCATCGCGCTGCCCATCTTCCTGGTGATTACCATCCTCACGGCACTTGTCACCATCGTGGGCTCACTCATCGGCGGTGCCCACACATGGGGCTATTGGCCCGGCAAGATCTGGTCGCAACTCACCTGTTACATACTGCTGCTGCCCATAAAGGTGACAGGACGTGAGAAGCTGCTGAAGAACACCTCGTACGTCTTTGTACCCAACCACCAAGGCGCGTTCGACATCTTCTTGATATACGGTTTCTTGGGACGTAACTTCAAGTGGCTCATGAAGCAGAGCTTGCGCAAGATTCCCATCGTTGGCAAGGCGTGCGAAAGCGCGGGGCACATCTTCGTTGACCGCAGCAATCCCAGCAAGATGCTCGGCACCATGCGCAAGGCCGAGGCTTCGCTCAAGGACGGTGTGTCGCTCGTGGTCTTTCCCGAAGGGTCACGCTCCTACACGGGCAAGTTAGGACGCTTTAAAAAGGGAGCGTTCCAAGTGGCCGACGAGTTGCAGCTTTGCGTGGTGCCTGTCACCATCAGCGGCTCGTTTGAAATCATGCCGCGCACCAGCAAGTGGATACACCGCCACAAGATGACGCTCGCCATCCACGACCCCATACCGCCGCAAGGCAGGGGGCCCGAGAATATACAGGCATTGATGAAAGCCTCCTACGAAGCCATAGAAAGCGCTTTGCCTAATAGATATAAGTAATCATTTACCGCTTTTAGCGTTCTCGGCAGCCATTGCCCGGTCGGTTTCCGCCTGGCTGTCGAGCATGCGCTGATGCTCCTCGATGAGTTGCATCTTCTCCTTGGCGGCCGAAAGGAAATCCTCCACCAACGGGTTCTGTTTGAAAGCCATGGGAGCCGTGCGCATGATGTCTTCTATATCGGGGGTCATCATGGGATAGGGCAACGTGCCGCACATCATGAGGAAGACGCTCGGCCCCAACACGTTCTCGTAATTGTCCTTGATGAAGGTCTTTACGTAGTCGCTCTTCTCCTGCTCCAAGTCCTCGGCCTCTTTGACGAGCTGGGCGTGCACCACGTCGGCGTCGCCGCCGTCCAAAATCATCCTCGCCTCCTTGCGGTCAAGGTCGTCCTGCTGCAACTCAAAGTTGTTGTACTTTTCCATGAACTCATACAGGCGTTTGTTCAAAAGCGTGCCGCCCGCCTTACACTCGGTATACGCATAAGTGATAGAGACGGTGATTTTACCACGCTCCAACACGATGGGCATGATGTACTCGTCGTCCATAAAGAGTCCCACCATGCAAGCCGAGTCGACCACGCCCTGCATTTCGAAGTTGCCGTGCACCACTTCCGCCGAGTCCACGGCCACCCAATCCCCGTCGGTCAACATTCTAAGGGTAAGCGTCTTTCCGTCACGGCTTCTCACCGAAGAGCTTCCCTCTATCTTATATTTGTTGCTGCAAGCGGTAACGGCCAGCAAAAGCGCCATAAGGGGGACAGCACGGTTCAATATCATTCCAAACATGCAAAAACGAGTTATGATTTACACAAAGCAAAGATATTAATAATACTTATAAAACAGGTTGGAGTAGAACGAATATTCAATCGGTTTACGTATTTTTGCATAATCTTTAACCATACGGCCCCGCAAACGGGCCGTATAACCCTATTATTAATAACCGTATGAAAACAAGAAAGTATTTGATTGCGGCATTGGCCGCTATGAGTGTCTGCCTCGCAAAGGCCGACGAAGGGATGTGGTTGCTCCAGCTGATGAAGCAGCAGAACTCCATAGAACTGATGAAAAAGCAAGGGTTGCTCCTCGAGGCCGACGACCTTTACAACCCCGACGGCGTTTCCCTGAAAGATGCCGTAGGTATCTTCGGCGGCGGCTGCACCGGCGAAATCATCTCGCCCGAAGGCTTGATACTCACCAACCACCACTGCGGCTACGGTGCCATCCAGCAACACAGCTCGGTGGAACACGACTACCTTACCAACGGCTTCTGGGCCATGAACCGCAGTGAAGAGCTGCCCACCCCAGGATTGAGCTTCACCTTTGTAGACCGCATCGAGAACATCACCGACTTGATAAACGGCAAGATCGCCTCGGGCGAGGTGAGCGAGGCCGAAGCCATGAGCCGTCCCTTCCTGCAGAAGATAGCCAATGAGCTGTTGGCCCAAAGCGACCTCGCCGGCAAACCCGGCATATCGGCACACGCCCTGCCCTTCTACGCCGGCAACCAGTATTACCTCTTCTATTACAAGCGCTACAACGACGTGCGCATGGTAGCCGCACCGCCCAGCTCCGTGGGCAAGTTCGGCGGCGAGACCGACAACTGGGAATGGCCGCGCCACACGGGCGACTTCTCCATGTTCCGCATCTATGCCGACGCCAACGGCGAGCCTGCCGAGTACGCGGAAGAGAACGTGCCCTTGCAGACCAAGAAGTACCTGCCCATATCCATCAAGGGGTTGCAAGAGGGCGACTACGCCATGGTCATGGGCTTCCCCGGCTCCACCAGCCGCAACCTGACGCAAAGCGAGGTAAAGGAACGCATGACCGCCGAGAACCAACCGCGCATCGACATACGCGGCGTGCGCCTGCAAATACTTTGGGATGCCATGGAGGCTAACGACAAGACCCGCATCCAGTATGCCAGCAAGTATGCCGGCAGCAGCAACTACTGGAAGAACGCCATCGGCATGAACAAGGCCATCATCGACAACGACGTGCTGGGTGCGAAAGCACAGATAGAGGCACGGTTCGCCGAGTTCGCCAAGGGCAAGCCTGAATATGAAGGCGTGGTGGAGAAGATCGACGAGATTGTGGCCAAGCAAGAACCGGTGGCCCGCCAGATGAGCTACCTCATGGAAGCCATGCGCGGTGCCGTGGAGTTCAACAGCCCCTATCAAGTAATGGACAAGATCAAGGAGGCGTTGACCCAGCAGAACGACTCCCTGCTCCAAGCCTCCTTGGAGCAATTGGAGAAGAGCTACCAGCGCGTCTTCAACAAGGACTATGACCACGAGATAGACCGCAAGGTGGCCAAAGCCATCCTGCCCGCATTGGCCAAGGCCTTGACCCCCGAAGAGCTGCCCTCGTTCTACCAAGACATCGCCGACAACTACAACGGCGACTACGACGCCTACGTGGATAACGTGTACGACAACTCCATTCTCTCCTCGCGCGAGAACCTCGACGCTTTCAAGAGCAATCCCACCGTCGAGGCCATCGATAACGACCCCGCCACCGTCTATACCCGCAGCCGCATGGAGAAGATGGAAGAGGTGATGAAGCAGATGCGCGGCATGAGCGGCGACTTGGAACTGCTGCACAAGGCCTACATCCGTGGATTAGGCGAGATGAACGCCCCCGCGCCCACCTATCCCGACGCCAACTTCACCATGCGCCTCACCTACGGCAACGTGAAGTCCTATAGCCCCAAAGATGCCGTGTTCTACAAATACTACACCACCACCGAGGGCGTGCTGCAGAAAGAAGACCCCACCAACAGCGAGTTCGTGGTACCCGCCAAGCTCAAGGAGCTTATACTGAACAAGGACTACGGACGCTACGGCAACCCCGACGGCACCATGTCCGTGTGCTTCTTGACGACCAACGACATTACCGGCGGCAACTCGGGCTCGCCCGTCATCAACGGTGAAGGCCAGCTCATCGGCGCCGCTTTCGACGGCAACTGGGAGTCGCTGAGCGGCGACATCAACTTCGACAACGACCTGCAACGCTGCATCGCCGTAGACATACGCTACATCCTCTTCATCCTCGACAAGCTTGGCGGATGCGGCTATCTCATCGACGAGATGACGGTAGTGGAATAACCCGCTTCAAGCAAGCGCAAACGTATGAAAAGAACCATACTGACACTGCTTGTTTTCCTCTTCCTGTTCCTTAAGGCCTACCCCGACGAGGGCATGTGGATGCTCACCGACCTGCAAAAGCAGAACGAGCTGGCCATGATAGAATTAGGACTGGAAATTCCTGTCACGCAGATATACAACCCCGACGGCATCTCCTTGAAAGATGCCGTCGTGCATTTCGG
>JAJPYP010000255.1 GCA_021204885.1 Prevotellaceae bacterium | reverse complement strand
TGTACATCACCGTGTGGACGAAGCCCGGCGTGTACTTCACGCCGGCGGCATCGGCTGCCGGGTCGGGACGGTCCAAAGCCAAGTGGAAGTGGAAGTTGGCGTACTCCTTCTCCAAGTTGTGGAAGTCGTCCAAGTAGAACACCTCGTTCAAGGCGCGGGCACCATAGAAGTAGTGCATCACACGGTCGGTGGTGTGCAACGTCTTGGTCATGTGCATGATTTGCGCACGCAACGGGGCCATACCGGCACCACCGCCCACCCAAATCATCTCCCGCTTGGAGTCGAAGTGCGGATGGAACTCGCCGTAAGGGCCGCTCATGGTTACCTTGTCGCCCGGCTTCAAGCTGAAGATATAAGAGGAAGCGATACCGGGGTTCACGTCCATGAAACCGCTGCGGTCGGGCTTGAAGGGCGGCGTGGCGATACGCACGGTCAACATGAACACGTCACCTTCGGCCGGATAGTTGGCCATGGAGTAGGCACGCACGGTGGGCTCGGTGTTGACGCACTTCAACGGGAAGAGGCCGAACTTCTGCCAAGCGGGCATATACTCGTCGCCTATGAGGCTCTTGTCTATATCCTTGTCGTAGTCCATCGTGAATGCGGGTATCTTGATTTGCGCGTAAGAACCCGGCAAGAAGTCCATGTGTGCGCCTTGGGGCAACTGTACCTTAAACTCCTTGATGAAAGTAGCCACGTTCTTGTTGGAGATGACCGTACATTCGTACTCCTTCACGCCAAGCACGCTCTCGTTCACCTTGATGGACATGTCGCCCTTCACCTTTACCTGACAGCCCAAACGCCAATGGTCTTTCTGCTGCTTGCGGCTGAAATGGGGAATTTCAGAAGGCAGTATCTCGCCCCCACCCTCCAATACCTGGCACTTGCACTGACCGCAAGAGCCCTTGCCACCGCAAGCCGAAGAGAGGAATATCCCGTTGACGGAGAGTGTATTGAGCAACGTGCCGCCGGAAGCCACATCCAACACCTTGTCGCCATTCAGGGTTATCTTCACGTTGCCCGAGGGTACCAAGAGGTTCTTGGCTACCAAAAGGATAATCACCAGCAAGATGATGACCACCAAGAATACGACAACGCTCGCTATAATTAAATTCATATCCATAATCAGTTCCTTTCCTAATTAGATGTTCAACCCTGAGAAACACATGAAAGCCAACGCCATCAAACCTACGGTGATGAACGTGATGCCCAACCCCCTGAGCGGGGCGGGAACATCAGAGAAGGCCATCTTCTCGCGTATGGCCGCCAAGCCTACGATGGCAAGGAACCAGCCGATACCCGAACCAAGCGCGTAGGCCACGGCATCGCCGATGCCGCCGATGAACTTCGGGTCGCTCTCGCCCAGCGTGATACGCTGTTGCATGAAGAGCGAGGCACCCATGATGGCACAGTTCACGGCGATAAGCGGCAAAAAGATACCCAACGAGGCGTAAAGCGACGGGCTGAAACGTTCCACAACCATCTCTACCAACTGCACAATGCCGGCGATGACGGCGATGAAAAGGATAAAGCTCAAGAAGCTGAGGTCAACGCCTTCGACAATGGCATTGGCCGCCAACACCTTGGTCTGCAACAAATAGTTCACGGGAAGGGTAACTAGCAGCACGAACGTCACGGCGATACCAAGTCCCACGGCGGTCTTCACGTTCTTGGACACGGCAAGGTAGGAGCACATGCCAAGGAAGAAGGCGAATATCATGTTGTCCACGAAGATGGAGCGGACGAATAAACTAAGTAAATGTTCCATATTATTCAACTATAAATGATACATGTTCTTTTTAAAGACACGGTTACATAATCCATCGTCCCTTCAACTTTGCAACTCTTTGTGACGCGCACGCTGATACCATATAATGCAAGCCACGATGACGAGCGCCATGGGCGGCATCAGCATCAAACCGTTGTTCACATAACCCAGCTTCTGCAAGGGGGCATAGTTCAGGATGTTGAAACCTAATAAGGTACCCGAACCCAGCAGCTCGCGGAAGAAAGCCACGATAATCAATATCTTGGCATAGCCCAAGCCGTTGCCCACACCGTCGAGGAAAGATTCCCAAGGCGCGTTCTGCATGGCGAACGCCTCCAAGCGTCCCATCAAGATACAGTTCGTGATAATCAAGCCCACGTAGACGGAAAGCTGCACGCTCACGTCGTAGGCGAACGCTTTCAATACCTCGCTCACGATGGTAACCAGCGCGGCCACCACCACCAACTGCACGATGATGCGGATGCGGTTGGGAATGGTCTTGCGCAGCAAGGAAATCACCACGTTGGAGAAAGCCGTGATTACCGTTACCGAAAGACCCATCACGATGGCCGGCTCTAACTTCGCGGTAACCGCCAAGGCGGAACATATACCCAACACCTGCACGGTAACAGGGTTGTTCAATCCTATCGGAGTGGAGAATATCTCCTTATTTTCCTTTGAAAACAGTTTTCCCATCGTTTATTCCTCCTCGTTATTGGCATTTAAAAAGATCTTGTAGTTGGACAGGCAACTCTTCAGCATGGCGTTCACACCCGTGGAAGTGATGGTGCCGCCCGATATGCCGTCTACTTGATGTTCGGGGTCCTCCACCTTGCCGTGCTTCACCACGCCCAAGGCCACCTCACCGTCCTGCATGGTCTTACGGCCGGGGAACTCGGCCTGGAAGTGGTCCGAAGCAATCTCGGCACCCAAGCCGGGCGTCTCGCTGGCATGGGAGAAGTAGACACCGTAAACGGTATCCTTGTCGCTGTCCAACGCCACATAGCCCCAGATGGCACCCCAAAGGCCGGCCCCGTAAACGGGGAACACATATTTCGTGTCGCCGTTCACCTCGGCCTCGAACAGGTGCAGACGGTTATGCTCCTTCACCTCTTTCTCGTAAGCGGTGGCGAAGCCTTCGGTGTTCTCCACCAAGGATCCGTCGGCTTGCAGCAACAGGTCGCTCTTTACATATTTATTATATTCCGCGTCGGCGTCTTTCACATCCTTCACGTTGAGCGCGGCCAAAATCTGCTTCTTCGTGTCAAGCTCCACGTTCTTGCTCTGCCTCTCGTTGAGGGAAGAACTGACGAACGCCAGCAAAAATGCAACGATAATCACCAATACCGAAGCATAGACGATAGTATAACTGTTACTATTGGTATTCATTTTCTCATCGGTTTAATGGTTTGACTTAGCTATGGCTCTCTTCGCGCGGCGTTTGATGTTGCTTTGCACCACACAATAGTCGATGAGCGGCGCGAAGATATTCATCAACAGGATGGCGAACATCATGCCCTCGGGATAACCCGGATTGAGCACGCGGATGACGATGGCCATCACGCCGATGAGGAATCCGAAGATATACTTGCCCGTCTCCGTACGTGCCGAAGTCACGGGGTCGGTAGCCATGAACACGGCACCGAAACAGAAACCGCCCAATACCAAATGCTCGTACCACGGCATGTGGGCGATGGCGGTATCGGGACCGACAAGATTGAACACCACGGCCATGAGCGCACCGCCTACAAAGACGGAGAGCATGGTCTTCCAGCTGGCGATGCCCGTCCACAACAGCAAGATGGCACCCAGCGCTATGGCTATCACGCTGGTCTCGCCGATGGAACCGGGAATAAGGCCCGTCACCATGTCCCAAGAGAACTGCGGGGCCACACCCGTGGTGGCGGTAATGCCCAGCGGGGTAGCCACGGTCAAGCCGTCCACCGCCTTGCCCAATCCAAGGACACTGCAGCCCGATACCCATACGGCATCGCCCGACATCTTGGCGGGATAACCCAAGAAGAGGAACACGCGAGTTACCAAGGCCACGTTGAACACGTTCATGCCCGTACCGCCGAACACCTCTTTGGCGAAGATGACGGAAAACGCCGTGGCGACGGCTAATATCCACAACGGGCAGTCTACCGGCACAATCATCGGTATCAGGATACCCGAAACGAGGAAACCTTCCTGTATCTCCTCCTTCTTCCATTGGGCCACCACGAACTCAATGCCTAATCCCACCACGTAGGAGACGATGATCTTGGGCAACACGCGCAGGAATCCGTAGCCGAACATGGCCCAGAAACCGCCGTCAATGCCCGTGGCATGGTAATGTTGGTAACCCACATTGAACATACCGAACAACAGGGCCGGTATCAACGCGATAACCACCATCGACATGATGCGCTTGCTGTCGATGGCGTCATGGATATGCGTCCCCGATTTCGCGGTGGTATTCGGCACGAACAGGAAAGACTCGAAGCCGTCGAACACCGAGCGGAATGCGTGGAATTTGCCGTTCTCCTCGAAGTCCGGCTTTATCTTGTCGAGATAATTTCTTAACGCTTTCATCAATTCAAGTTTATAGTTATTGGTCTACAGGAAACTTAACTCATTTCAGCACGCAACATGTCAAGCCCGGCCCGCACGATGCGCTGCACCTCCACCTTGGAAGAGCAGACGAACTCGCACAAGGCGAAATCCTCGGGAGCCACCTCGTAAATGCCCAGCGCCTCCATGCGGTCTATGTCGCCCGCGATAATCGCCTTCACCAAGTATTCGGGATAGATATCCATGGGGAATACACGGTCGTATTCGTTGGACATGATCAAATGGCGTTCACCGCCCTTGACACGGGCATCCATGACATACTCCCTCTTGGGGCAGAGCCAGCTGGCGTAGGAGTGGTTCACGCTGAACTCTTTCAGGCGCGGCATGATCCAACCTAACATCTCGTGGTTCTCGTCGCCTTCGGGGATAACCGTCAACTCGCTGTCGAAAGCGCCTAAATAACCGTTGGGGGCTACCTGTTTCCCGGTCAACACATTGCCGCTGATGTAGCGCAGGTCCTTGCCCGTGGTAGTGACGTTACCCTTGAACACGTTCGTGAGCAACGCGCCCACCTTCAACTTGCAGTAGGCAGGTTTGAGCACCTCGCTGCCCGTCATGGCCACCGTGCGCGTCAAGTCCACACGGCCCGTGTTCAAGAGCCGGCCAATGAAGAGCACCGCCTCGGGGGCGATGGTCCACACCGTCTCTCCCTTCACGATGGGGGCGATATGGTTTATCTGCACGCCCACGTTACCGGCGGGATGCGGGCCGTCGAACAAGGTCACCGTCACCCCTTTCGCCTCCCGCAATGCGGGCGACTTCTGCTTTACACTCACGCCAAGATAGGTCTTGGCCATCTTGGAAAGAGCGGTCAAGCCAGTCTGGAAGTCGGTCTCTTCTCCTTTGAGGACAAACTCGAAATCGGGGGCAAGCGGCTTGCTGTCGAAAGCCGAGACGAAGATGGCCCGCGGCTGCTGCGTAGGGTCGGCAATGATGTCGTAGGGACGTTGACGGATGAAAGCGAACATGCCGGCATTCAGCAACAGTTCCTTTACCGCCCCGCCGTCCATCTTTGACGGGTCGGCCTTGCCGAACTCCTCATAGTCCTGCTCGGCGGCAGCCTCCACGACGATGTTCATCACCTTGCGACGCGCACCTCTTTCCACACTCGTGACAACGCCGCTCACGGGCGAGACGACTTTCAACTCGGGATGATTCTTGTCTACAAACAAGGGCCCCCCGGCCATTACATACTCCTGCTCCTTCACCACCACTTTCGGAGTGATACCTGTAAAGTCGTCGGGCACCAAGGAGTAGAACCCCGGTTCCCCCACAGGCAGAAACTCCTTGGCAGCCGTGCCTTTCAGGTTGATGTCGAGGCCTTTGCGCAACTTTATTACATTTGCCATGTGTTTATTTTAAATATTGGTTCGTATCTTTTGCCGCAAAAATAGTGAATGAAGCGCAAAAAAGAAAGGAATTACGGAAATTTATCCGTAATTCCTTTCTTTTTATCCTGTCCGCAGAGGGAAAACGGGCGCGACGTCACTCCTCGGGAGAGAACATCGGGTCCCAAGCCGGCAGCCGCACGGGTTCCTGTCCAAGCAGTTCCATCACCTTGGCGGGCACGTACTTCGTCTCCACCACGAGGCGGAACATATATTCGTCAAACCACTCGTCCGTCATGATCAGATGGCCTTTATAGCCGCTTTGGGCTCCCCAACTGTTCTCCACCATCCACTTCACGGGCTTGCCGGCATCGTCCAAGTCCACGGCCATCAACGTCATGGCGTGGGAAGAGCCGCTGGAGAAAGTCTGGATGCGTTGCTTCTTGTCCATATTGAACGTGGTGCCGAAGAGCGACCCGTAGTCATAATTGTCCACGTCGAGCAAGCCACGTTCCGAGTCGAGGAACTTGCCCACATCGCAAGAGAAATACATCATGGTGCTGTCCCTCAGAGAGGTGATGGCCATCTCCTTGATGTCCTCGATGGGCAAGTTCACGTACGTCCAGTCCCTGCCGTCGTAGCGGTGGCGGTCGTAGGCAATCTCGTAGGTCTTGTAATAGTCGCGGGTAGGGTCGTTCATGAGCATCACGTAGTTGCCTAAAAGCTGCGGGTCGCCATACTTCTCATAGAAACTCATGGGCGTGTGGTGCTCCACGGCCGTCGTGTTTCCCTTGGCATCCTTGCACACGTAGTCGAACTCCGTGGGAGGCACGCCCAAGTTGAGTACCAACATGCGGTAGACGGTAGCCAGCATGGAGGTCTTCTCCTTCTCCAACGCGGCCTCCTTGCTGCCTGCGGCCACCATGTCACGCAACTGCAAGCCAAACTCCCGCAGCTTCAAGGAGAGCAGCTGTGCCATGGTGCCGGTGCGCTCGCTGCTGTTGGTCTCGGGCATGGCCTCAACGGGCACCAAACCATATTTGGAGACGATGTCGGCCACGCCGGTAAACGTGCCGCCGTCGCTGATGGGGTTGCGGAAGAGCCACTGCACGGTCTCGTCGTCCATGGGATTGGCGGCCGTGTCGATGATGGCTTGCAGGAAGAGGTTCGCCTTCTCCAACTGGTCCCAGAAGAAGGTGTAGTTCTGTGAGAACTCGAACGAGGGGAAGTCATACTTGGCGATAGCCTTGGCACGCATCACGTTCAATCCCGTAAAGAGCCAGCAACGTCCCGACGACTTCTGGTCGGTAATGCCCTTGGAGCGCACCTCGATGGTGAAATGCGTGTCCATGGCCTTGCGGTTATCCTGGTTCACCGACAACTTGCGGATGTCGTTGCCTGCGATGGCGTTGCGCAATGCCTTGTCGGCGGGGGTGCCTTGATAACCTTGCTTGATCCGCTCAAGCATGTCGGGGCTGATGCCCCCTTTGCCTACCTGCGCCTGCACCTGAAACAAAGAGGCGGCAAGCAGCGCGATGAATAATACATGTCTCTTCATATTATAAATCCTCCAATATCCTTTTAAGTACCAACGTGGCCGAAATCTCGCGGTTGGCCGCCTCGGGGATGACAAGCGAGGTGGGAGCCTCTATCACGTCGTCGGTCACGATCATGTTGCGCCTTACCGGCAGGCAGTGCATGAAGAAGGCGTCGTTCGTCCACGACATGTGCTCGCTGTCCACACACCAGCTCATGTCCTTGCTCAGCACGCGGCCATAGTCGGCGGGATTGGTCACGCCGGGGCAAGACCAGTTCTTGGCATAGATGAAGTCGGCACCCTCGAAAGCCTTGCGCTGGTCATACTCCACCCGTGCGCCCCGCACGAACTTGGGGTCGAGCTCATAGCCCTCGGGCTGGGTGATGACAAAGTCCACGTCGGCCTCGTTCATGAAGTCGGCGAAAGAGTTGGGCACGGCTTGCGGCAAGGCACGCGGATGGGGTGCCCACGTGAGCACCACCTTGGGGCGCTTCCCCCGCTTGTACTCCTCGATGGTGATAAGGTCGGCAAACGCTTGCAGCGGATGGCACGTGGCGGCCTCCATCGAGAAGACCGGCCGCCCCGAGAATTGAATGAACTGGTTCAGTATCTTCTCGGTATAATCCTCCTCGCGGTTCTCGAAGCGGGCGAAGGAGCGCACGCCTATCATGTCGCAATAGCACCCCATCACCGGAATGGCCTCGAGCAGGTGCTCGCTCTTGTCGCCGTCCATCACCACGCCGCGCTCGGTCTCCAATTTCCACGCCCCTTGGTTCACGTCCAATACAATCACGTCCATGCCCAAGTTGCGTGCCGCCTTCTGCGTGCTCAGGCGCGTGCGCAAGCTGTTGTTGAAGAAGATGAGCATGCACGTCTTGTGCCGCCCCATGGCTTCATATTTATAACGGTCCTTCTTGATTTCAAAGGCCTCTTTCAGGGCATCGTCCAAGTTGCCCAAATCAAATACGGTCGTGTAAGTTCTCATACGCTTGTCTATTATCGTTCAAGAGGCGTCGTCGCCCCTTCTTTCCCTGCAAATGTAACGGTTTTTTTCAACAATACACACCTTGCGGCATCCTTTTTGCCGCACTTACAGCTCGATGCGCTCTGCCGAGAGCGGCTGGCTCAAGAAGATGGAGGCCGACTCGACGAACTTCTCGGGCGCTTCGGTGGTATAATAGTGGCAAGAGGCGCCCCGCGTGCAACGGGACTCCATCTCCGTATGACGTTGCAGGTAATCCTTCAAGCTGGCCGTCACCCACTCGCCCTGCGTCATTACGGTAACCCCCTCGGGCATATACCTGCGTATCTTGGGCAAGAGCAAGGGATAGTGGGTACACCCTAATATCACCGTGTCTATCAGCGGGTCCTTGGCAAACAAGCGGTCGATGTATAGCCTGACGAAGAAGTCGGCCCCCTCGCCGCCCGCCTCGTTGTTCTCCACCAACGGCACCCACATGGGACAAGCCTCGCCGCTCACCTTGATGTCGGGAAAGAGCTTGTGCACCTCCAACAGGTAGGAGTCCGACTTGATGGTACCCGCCGTGGCCAAGATGCCGATGTGGCGCGTACGGGTAACCCCGCCCACACACTCCACCGTAGGACGGATAACGCCCAGCACGCGCCGGCTGGCATCCCAACGGGGCAAGTCGTTCATCTGTATGGTGCGCAACGCCTTGGCCGAAGCCGTGTTGCAAGCCAAGATGACCAGATGGCAACCCATGCCGAAGAGTTTGACCACCGCCTGGCGGGTAAACTCATAAACCACCTCGAACGAGCGGGCCCCGTAAGGCGTGCGGGCGTTGTCGCCCAAATAGATGTAGTCATACTGGGGAAGGCACTCCCTTATCTTGCTCAGAATCGTCAAGCCTCCATAGCCTGAATCGAATATCCCTATGGGGCCGGGAGCTGCCGGCAAAATCATCGTATCTTCCAATTTACGGTTCATACAAACAGATTGTTTATATTGCACATTCTTTTCCTATACCTATTATATATATAGTACACACGTGGCGGCCCTCAACGCCCGCCCCGTCTTTCAACGTGCCCAAAGTTAGGGAGTTTTATCGTATTGCAGCTGTTTTTCGCCAAGAAATTGGCAGTTACCGCAAAAGTCAAAAGTAAAATGCCGCAAAAGTCAAAAACGGGCTTGGTTTTTGAAGGATTCTGGAGCGATTGGGAAATATCAAGACAAAGCGACCGGGTAGCGGGCAGGAGAGGATAAAAGAAAGGGCTGCGTCAAAACTCGAATATAATCGAGAAAAAGCACTTCGGAGGCCGTAGGCCGACCAAGCCTCCCCTATTAGGGGAGGTTTGGAGGGGTGTCAAGCTCGGTCCCCGAAGGGGGTGTGTCTTTTGACACACTCCCTGGGAGGGAAAAGAAACGTCAAACTTTATCAGTCATCCGAAGCCAAACCGGTGTAACGGTAGCCGGATACTTTCAGTTTGTCGTAGTAGT
>JAJPYP010000034.1 GCA_021204885.1 Prevotellaceae bacterium | reverse complement strand
AAATTTGACGAGCTTAATCGCTGTAAATTAGGCGTCTACATTTTCACCGTTGCTGAATTTGCTAAACAAATGTTTTGCAAGTTTAGCAAAACGGGGTAGCTTTAAAGAACACGTTTGGAGCACTAAAATACATTTAGTCTAAAAATTTATCCATTTTGACGTATAATTCTACCTCGCGTTCACACTATATGCGCTATCTTTGTTTGAGTAAAAACAATAGTCACATTATTTAAAGACATAAAGCCATGAGAAATTTCCTTTGGAGCTTGACGCTACTTGCAGCGGTCGGTTTGTTCACTCCCTGTGTAACGGCTTCGGCACAGACGGCGGCCGACGGTCATTCTAGTTTTGAGGCCGGTAAGGGAACATTCCTGCTGGACGGGCAGCCATTTGTTATCAAAGCCGCCGAACTTCACTATCCGCGCATTCCCAAACCTTATTGGGACAACCGCATTAAACTTTGCAAGGCATTGGGTATGAACGCCGTCTGCCTTTATGTGTTTTGGAATATACACGAGCCCCAGCCGGGTGTGTTCGATTTCAGCGGTCAGAACGACTTGGCGGAGTTTTGCCGGTTGTGCCAGGCCAACGACATGTACGTGATCTTGCGACCGGGACCGTATGTTTGTGCCGAGTGGGAGATGGGTGGGCTGCCCTGGTGGTTGCTCAAGAAGAAAGACATCCGTTTGCGCGAGCCCGATCCTTACTTCCTTGAGCGTGTGGGCATCTTCGAGCAGGCTGTTGCCGGACAAGTGGCAGGATTGACCATTGACAACGGCGGACCCATCATCATGGTACAGGTGGAGAACGAGTATGGTTCATACGGTGAGGACAAAGAGTACATTTCGCAAATAAGGGACATCGTGCGGGCCAACTATGGTGACATCACGTTGTTCCAGTGCGACTGGGCTTCTAACTTTACCTTGAACGGATTGGACGACTTGCTTTGGACGATGAACTTCGGCACGGGCGCCAACATTGACCAACAGTTTGAGCGGTTGAAGGAGTTGCGTCCTGACAGCCCGCTGATGTGTTCGGAGTTCTGGAGCGGATGGTTCGACAAATGGGGTGCCAACCACGAGACTCGCCCTGCCGCCGATATGATTGAAGGCATTGACGAAATGCTCTCCAAGGGCATCTCGTTTAGCCTCTACATGACCCACGGAGGTACTAACTGGGGACATTGGGCCGGTGCCAACTCGCCGGGTTTCGCACCCGACGTGACCTCATACGACTACGACGCACCCATCAGCGAGTCGGGTCAGACCACGCCCAAGTATTGGCAGTTGCGCAAGACTCTATCCAACTATATGTATGGAAAGAAGTTGCCAGCCGTACCTGCCACCATCAAGTCGGTCTCCATTCCAGCATTCAGCTTTACAGAGGTAGCGCCGCTGTTCAGCAACCTGCCTGAGGCCAAGCAAGACCACGACATACGCACCATGGAGGATTACGACCAAGGCTTCGGCTCCATTCTATACCGCACCGCCTTACCAGGACTCTCCACGCCATCGTTGCTTAAGGTGAACGAGGCACACGATTATGCGCAAGTGTTTGTTGACGGGAAGTACATAGGCAAGCTCGACCGCCGCAACGGTGAGAAGCAACTGCTGCTGCCCGCTTGTGCCAAGGGTGCCACGCTGGATATCTTGGTGGAAGCGATGGGGCGCATCAACTTCGGACGGGCCATCAAGGACTACAAGGGTATCACCCAGGGGGTACAGGTATCGGTAGACATTGACGGACATGCATTTACCTGTGACTTGAAGGATTGGAAGGTGTATAACATCGAGGATACTTACGAGAACTACGAGGGTATGACGTATCAACCCATCGACTCTTTGACGGGTGATGAAAGGCAGCGCATACCGGGTTGCTACCGCGCTACTTTTAATGTGAGCAAGCCGGGCGATACTTTCTTGAACTTCGAGACGTGGGGCAAGGGGCTGGTTTACGTGAATGGACACGCCATGGGGCGTATTTGGGAGATAGGCCCGCAGCAAACGCTCTACATGCCGGGGTGCTGGTTGAAGAAAGGGGAGAACGAGATACTGGTATTCGACATCATAGGTCCACGCGAAGCCAAATCGGAGGGGTTGAAAGAGCCGCTGTTGGACCAGTTGCTCGTGAAGAAACCGCTCATGCATCGTGAAGAGGGGCAGGCACTGGATATTACCGATGAAATGGCGGTTTATCAAGGTAGCTTCCAGCCGGGTAACGGGTGGCAAGAGGTTGCTTTCGATGCGCCGGTTACAGGCCGTTACCTCTGCTTGGAGGCCTTGAACGCCCAGGACGGCGGTGATGTGGCATCCATTGCAGAGATGTATGTGTTGGACGAAAACGGCGAGCGCCTTTCGCGCGAGCCGTGGACGGTGGATTATGCCGACAGTGAGGATGTTACCCGCGTGAACAGTTCAGCCGACAAGCTGTTCGACTTGCAAGAGTCTACTTACTGGAGCACCGTGCAGGGCACGCCTTATCCGCATGCCGTGGTCATCGACTTGGGAGGTACCCATACCTTGACCGGGCTGCAATACCTGCCACGCATGGAGAGCGAGGTGCCAGGCGGCGTAAAGGATTTCAAGGTGTATGTAAAACAAGAGGCGTTCAAGTATTGAACGCCATGGCCTTTGTCAATAATACTATTATACAATAAGGTATGACTTAAAAGACGGTGGTTTGCCGCCAACAATCACACCTAAACAATAACGGGGCGGTGCCGGAATAAAAGGCACTGCCCCGTTATTATATAGGAACAGGAGAGTCAGCTATATATAAGTAGGTATAAACATCTGTCAAGAGAGAGAGAACGTTTGCGATCCTATCAACGTTCCCTCGGCAAAGATATCCACGCGGTAGGCACCGGCATAAAGGTATTCGGCAACGTCCCAATAGACTGTGACGTCCTGTTCCTCACCGTTATACTCTATGTACTTCTTGATGGAGTAGGCCAGCTCGCGGTTCTCGTAGGCAAAGGTGTCGGAAGCGTTTTTCGTCAGCACCGAGTTGTCGGGTTTGGTGATGCGCACATAAAGCGTGCGGTCGCCCGTTTGGGCGGTGATGTTCTTGGAAACGGTGAAATTGATCTTAAACCTTGCCACATCCTTTGCCTTAGCCGTGTTCTTGCCCCGTTTGTTCACGGGCTGGATGGAGATACCCGTAGCGTCGAGCTGGGCGGCAAGCGTCACTTTCTTGTCCAAGTTCTTCTTCTCTTCCGAGAGGTTGCTTATTTGACGCGAGGCATCGTTGAACTTCTGAGTGACATCTACAATGACCGACTGCTGGTAGGCGGTGAGCTGGTTCAGCGAGTCAATCTGGCTGATATACCCCATCATCACCTTACGCAAGGTAGAAAGCTCGTTCTTGAGCCGGCGTATCTCGGTGGCGTTGGTGCTCTTCACGGTGCGCAACTCCTCGAGCAGGCGTTGCGTCTTGAGTTGCTCCTTCTCCAAAAGAGTAGACATCTCGTCGTTGGAGACGGTCTGCTGCAATTCGTCATACTGCCGGGAAAACTCGGTGTACTGGTTCTCCAAGTCTTCTTTATCCAATTCAAACTCTTGCACCAATTCACTGTTTGCACGCTTCTCGAAGAAAAGCAATACGGTGACACCCGCCAGCAACAACACCAGCACGCATCCCCCTACGATTAGAATCACATTTTTACGGTTCGCCATGGTAATCAAGCTATGATGATGCCGCAAAATTAGTCATTAATCGTCTACCATACACCATGTTGCCCCAACTTCTTGCGCATTTAACTAAAATTATTATGGAAATATTTCTTTAATTGGGAATGTAATCGTATCTTTGTCTCGTCAAAACAGCTTTGATACTAACTTAAATTTTAATTGTATGTCAAAAGTAACCGTAATAGGTGCAGGTAACGTGGGTGCGACATGCGCCAACCTGTTGGCCATCAAAGGTGTGGCCGATGAAGTGGTAATGCTGGATGTCAAAGAGAACATTTCAGAAGGTAAGGCAATGGATATGATGCAGATGGCCTGGTTGTTGAAGTTCGACTCCCCGATTGTGGGTTGCACCAACGACTATGCCAAGACGGCTGGTTCAGATATAGCGATAATCACGTCGGGCATGCCCCGCAAGCCGGGTATGACGCGCGAAGAGCTCATCGGCGTGAATGCCGGTATCGTGAAGAATGTGGCCGAGAATATATTGAAATACTCTCCCAATGCCATCTTGATCATCGTGGCCAACCCCATGGATACCATGACCTACCTGTCAATGAAAGATCTGGGCTTGCCGAAGAATCGCATTATAGGTATGGGCGGCGCGTTGGACAGCTCCCGTTTCAAATATTACCTCTCACAGGCTTTGAACTGCAACCCCAACGAAGTGGAGGGTATGGTAATAGGCGGACACGGCGACACCACGATGATTCCGTTGGTACGTCTGGCCACTTATAAAGGCATCCCCGTTACCCAGTTGCTTAGCGAAGAGAAGCTGAATGAGGTAGCCGCATCCACCATGGTAGGTGGTGCCACGTTGACCAAGCTCCTTGGCACCTCGGCATGGTATGCTCCCGGTGCAGCCGCCACTTTCATGGCCGATTGCATCCTGCACGACAAGAAGAGAATGATGCCTTGCTCCGTTTATTTGGAAGGAGAATATGGTCAGTCGGACATCTGCGTAGGCGTGCCTATCATTTTAGGCAAGAACGGTGTGGAGAAAGTCGTTGAGTTGGAGTTGACCGAAGACGAGAAGGCTAAGTTCGCTGCCAGTGCCGCTGCCGTGCGCAAGACAAACGGTGCCTTGAAAGAGGTTGGGGCACTCTAAAAAAAGACGTTTTTAATTAGATTCTTCAAACAAGAGTGTTTGAAAAGGTTTTTGGATAAAGAAAGACTCTCAACGAGAGGCTCTTTATAGGATTTAAGGTTTAACTATATTCCCCCGCCGCAAGTGATTGTAGCGGGGGTTTTCTTTTTATGACCTACCTCACGTCGGCACCCCACATCATCTTGTCGCGCAACGTCTGGAAGAAGTGGTGGTCGAGCCGTTTCACCACCTTGATGGTGTAGTCGGCACGCGAAATCACAAGGCGGGTCTGCTCCATGCACGAGGCACTGCGCCCGTCGATAGCCACCAAGAAGTTGTGGCTACGGCTCATCACGTCGAGCGTAATCTCCCAGTCATCGCAAATCACGATGGGGCGCACGTTCAAGCTGTGCGGCGCCACGGGGGTAAGGGCGATGGTCTTGCTATGAGGAACAATCACCGGGCCACCCACACTCAGCGAGTAGGCCGTGGAACCTGTGGGCGTGGCCACAATCAATCCATCGGCTTGGTAAGTGTTCAGAAACTCGCCGTTTACGTATGCACGTATGCTTATCATCGAAGAACTGTCACGTTTCAGCACGGCAATCTCGTTGAGTGCGTAAGGCTGCTCCATCAGCTTGGGGTCATCGCAACGCAGTTGTAGCACGCTGCGCTCCTCCACGTCATAGCGACAGGCGCAAATCTCGTCCATCGCCTCCTCCATCTCTTCCGGCGAGATGGAAGCTAAAAAGCCCAGCCGCCCCGTGTTGATACCCAAGATGGGAATGTCCTTTTTTCCCACACGGCTGGCCGCTCTCAAGAAGGTGCCGTCGCCCCCTATGCTTATGACCATATCGGCCGTAAAGTCGCTTCCGTCAAACAGCGTTGCCGGCGGAACATGCAAGTGCATGTGCCCCGAAAGGAACTCATGGAATTCCCGGCTGATACACAGCTCGGCGCCATGCCGCTGCAACAACTCGAACAACCGCTCGGCGTGCGAGGATTTCTTGGCTTGATAACTATTTCCGAACAGGGCGAACTTCATCTTTTCTTCACCGTTAGCTACGCGCAAATATGGCATTTTTTTCCCAATTGCATACTACTTATCACCATTAATTTGTATTTTTGCGCCGATTTATAGCAAGAAACATGACGAGATTAAGCGTGAATATCAATAAAATCGCCACATTGCGCAACGCCCGTGGAGGCAATGTGCCCAATGTTGTAAAAGTAGCGTTGGATTGCGAGACCTTCGGTGCCCAGGGCATCACGGTACACCCGCGTCCCGACGAGCGTCACATACGCCGGGCGGATGTCTACGAATTGCGTCCCTTGCTGCATACCGAATTCAATATCGAGGGGTATCCCGCACCTGCTTTCATCGACTTGGTAACCCAAGTGAAGCCAACCCAAGTCACCTTGGTACCCGATAGCCCTGACCAGATTACCTCCAACGCCGGCTGGGACACCAAGGCCAACGCAGCTTTCCTTGCCGAAGTGCTCAAGGCGTTCAAACATGCCGGAATCCGCACTTCCGTGTTCGTGGCCGCCGACCCCGAGATGGTGGAATATGCCGCCAAAGCAGGAGCCGACCGTGTGGAGCTCTACACCGAGCCCTACGCCACGCTCTTTCCAAAAGACCACGAAGCGGCCATAGCCCCCTTCATCGAAGCGGCTAAGACCGCCCGTAGCTTGGGTTTGGGGCTCAATGCCGGGCACGACTTGAATCTGCAAAATCTTAACTACCTCTACCGAAACATCCCTTGGTTGGACGAAGTATCCATAGGTCATGCCTTGGTAAGCGATGCTCTTTACATGGGTCTGGAACGCACTGTTCATGCTTACTTGGACTGCTTGCGTTGAAGGTAGACGTGCGCTTGCGACCCCTTGTCTCTTGTGTAAGATTTTTTACATTTGCTTAAAATCGCATACAAATAACTGATATATAGCCTAATGCCATGGGGGGGGGTAAAAAGGGCATACAAATAAAACAGGAAAAAGTTGCTTTATTGGCTTAAAAGTGATACTTTTGCAACCGCATTGGTGGTTCTCATAATAGAAAAGATTAAAAGTGGAACGATTTTTTCAAGGTTTCTCCATTGCAAGATACATAAGTATTTGTTTATCAGCAGATTGTTGGATACTGCCGATATGGCTTAGGAATGCACTGACGCAATCAAACAACAAACGGACATGATAGCAACCATGACTACCGACACTCCCGAAATGCAGTCCCGTATGACGGGGCGCATGAAGAACAGTCGCACGGCAAGGTGGTATGTGTTGACGCTACCCTCTTGCCACAAAGGAGCACCCAAAGGATTGCAGGCCGAACTCGACCGTCGCAACCGTGACGGAGAACCTGCTTTCGAATACTTCGCCCCCTCTTATATAGAGATGCGTTGGGAGAACGGAGCTTTGCAGCGCACCTCCCGTCCGTTGCTCTATAACTACGTGTTCGTCCACTCCTCGGAGTACGAGCTTCGCCGCTTGAAAAACAGTCTTCCTTTATATAACTTCCTGCCGCGCGTAAACGACGCCGACGGCGGCCACTTCCCCTACCTGCTCGATGCCGAGATGCGCAACCTGCGCTGGATAGCCGAATCTTACTCCAATGTGTTGCCCGTCTACACACCCCAGCCGGGCATCCTTGTCCAAGGCGACCGCGTGCGCATCACCTCGGGACGCTTCAAAGGTGCCGAAGCCAATGTAGTGGTTTCTCCTGCAAGCGGCAGCAAGGAAATAATGGTATGCATGGAAGGCTGGATGTGGTTCCCCCTGCTCAAGGTACACCCTGGAGAGTATGAGATTATCGCTTTGGCGGGCAGCAACAAACGCCTCTATACGCACTTGGACGATAGTCGTTTCACTACCGGCTTGCACGAAGCCCTTTGCAATTACTACACCACGCACACGATCTCCCCAAGCGATAAAGAACTTGCCTTAGAAGCGTTGCGCCGATATGCCAACCTGCGTTTGGAAACTGAAGTGATGCGCTGCAAGCTCTACGCCATCCTGCTGCCGGCCTATACCCTTTTGGAAAAGATAGAAGAGCGGCAACAACTCGTAGGCTCCATCCACGCTATGCTCCCGCTTATCAAAGCCGAACAGTCAAGAGCCCTGTTGCTCGTAGCACTTTACGGATGCACAAACAACAGCATCTACCATGGCATGGCACACGGCCTTGTCGACCCTTGGCGCCGCGAGGAGAACCCCAAGAAATCAAAGAGACAACTCATCGGCTGGTTGGACGACTACGACCACGTGTTGGAACACGATCGCGTCCCCGCCCGCTGCTGACACATAATCCTGATAACATAATAAAAACCATTTGTTAATGATATGAACATCAAAAAAACCTTACCAGTAGTGTTTGCATCGCTCTTGCTTGTCTCCTGTAACTCGACCAAGCAAATAACATATTTCCAAGACCTGCCCGAAGAGGTACTGGAAGAGGTGGCCCAACCCAAGCAGATTGTCGTCCAGCCGGAAGACAAGATCTCCATCATCGTCAACTGCAAGGACCCGCAGCTCTCCGACCTTTTCAACCTGCCCATCATCACCCACAGGGTAGGCCAAGGCGAGTACTCCAACTTGGGTAGCCAGAGCCAGCAAGTGTTGAACTATACGGTCGACTTGGATGGCAATATCGACTTCCCCGTCTTGGGCAAGCTCAACATCGGCGGCAAGACCCGTGCCGAAATCGCCGAGTTCGTCAAGGAAAAGCTCATCAGCGAAGACCTCGTCAAAGACCCCGTTGTCACCGTGGAATTCGTCAACCTCTCCATTGCCGTGCTGGGCGAAGTGAAGACCCCCGGGCGTTTCAGCATAGACCGCGACAAGGTAACCATCCTCGATGCCATCAGCCGTGCCGGCGACCTCACCATCTACGGCCGTCGCGACAATGTGCTGGTGATGCGCGAAGAGGCCGACGGCAAGCAGATGGCCTACACCATCGACCTCACCTCGGCCAAGCAAATCTACGCCTCCCCCGTCTACTACCTGCGCCAAAACGATGTGGTTTACGTAGAGCCCAACAGCGTCCGCGCCCGTCAGTCTACGATCAACGGCAACAACGTGCGGTCTACCTCATTCTGGATATCACTCGCCTCCTTGCTCACATCAGTGGCAATCCTTGTGTTTGATTAAACCTATAACCCATAAATCCCCCGTCAAATAACTTATAATCGATGAGTGTAACAAATACAACCCAGTCCACCGCGGGCAACGAAGAAGTTGTCATCAACCTACAAGATATATGGTACTTGTGCTTGGCCAAATGGAAGTGGTTTGTCCTCTCCTTGGCAGTAGTACTATGCATCGCGGTAATCTATATCCTTACCTCGCCCAGTATCTATATCCGCTCGGCCTCCCTGCTCATCAAGGAAGACAGCAAGGGAAAGTCGGTAACGAGCGATGTCTCCTCCATGTTCGCCGATTTGGGCCTTTCGCAAGTAGGCACCAACGTCAACAACGAGCTCATCGCCTTGCAGTCGCCCGCCGTCATCCTTGAGATGATCAAGCGTTTGCAAATAGATGTAGACTACAAAGTGTCAGGTACCTTCCACAAGGAGACCCTCTACGGCGCAAGCCTGCCCGTCAAGGTAGCCTTCACCGAACTGGGCGACTACGAGAACGCCGAGTTGGAACTCGACCTCAAAGAAGACGGCAGCGTAACCCTCTCCGATTTCGTCGCCTCCAGCGAAGAGCGCGATGTCGAGAACGGCCCCGATAAAATAAAAGGCAAGGTGGGCGACACCTTCGACACGCCCCTTGGCAAAGTGGTCATTACCGCCGCCACCGGCTTCGACACCTATTTCCAGAACGAAGGCGATCCCCACATCTACGTCTCCCGCACCAACCTCTACGACAAGGTAGACGCCTGTACCGAAAGCCTCAGCGTCACCCTGAACGACGACAAGGCCACTGTCATCAGCCTCT
>JAJPYP010000260.1 GCA_021204885.1 Prevotellaceae bacterium | reverse complement strand
GACGCAGGGCTTCGTCAACGGCAACATCAAGGAGGGCGACCCCGACCCCGTGCAGCTGTTCCGCGACTTGCTGACGCTTTATAAGGGAATAGACAAGGCGCGACTGAGGGAGAACATGAAGTATTTCCTCACGGAAATCATGCCCGTCTGCAACGAGTACGACATGCGTATGTGCGTGCATCCTGACGACCCGCCCATGCAAATATTGGGACTTCCCCGTATCGTATGCGGCGAGGAGGACATCCGCTGGTTTCTCGATGCCGTACCCGACTTCCACAACGGCTTGACCTTCTGTGCCGGCTCGCTCAGCGCGGGAGCGCACAACGACGTGGTGGACTTGGCACGCAAGTTCAAGGACCGCACCCACTTCGTGCACCTGCGCAGCACCTGTGTATTCCCCGACGGCAGCTTCAAGGAGGCCTCCCACTTCGGCGGGCGTGCCAACCTCATCGAGCTTATCCGCCTCTTCGAAAAGGAGAACCCCACGTTGCCCATGCGCGTGGACCATGCGCCCATGATGTTGGGCGACGAGGACAAGGGCTACAATGCCGGTTACTCCTTCCACGGACGCATGATGGCCTTGGGACAGGTAGAAGGCATGATGGCGGTGATTGACCGCGAATTAGGCATTGAAAGAAGCTATCCGGTTACGGTGGGGTAAAGCGCCAAGAATACTATTTAAGCGGCGGTGCGGTATGATTGTATCATGCCGCACCGCTTGTCTCTTGACATAAATCATCTATTTACCCCAATCTGAAGATAATCTTTGCAAAAAAGGAATGCCATACAAAAATTAGCCGTAACTTTGGATTGAGCGAAACCTGCCGACGCCCAAGCTGACGCACGGCGCTCTTTGGATTTTAACTTATACTGCATATCATGAGAAGCTTAAATGGTAAAACCGCTGTAAAGGCCCTGCGCCCCGAACGTATCATCCAGTTCGGTGAGGGCAACTTCCTGCGTGCATTCGTAGACTGGATCATCTCGAACATGAACGAGAAGACAGACTTCAACAGTAGCGTGGTCGTGGTACAACCCATTGAGAAAGGAATGATCGAGGCGCTCGACAAGCAGGACTGCCTCTACCACGTGAACCTGCAAGGCTTGGATAAGGGAGAGGTGGTCAACTCGTTCCGATTGATTGACGTCATCAGCCGCACGCTGAACCCCTACCTCGACTTCAACGCCTTCATGGCGTTGGCCGAGCAACCTGAGATAAAGTTCGTCATCTCCAACACCACCGAGGCGGGCATCACCTTCGACCCCACTTGCCGGTTGGACGATGCTCCGGCCAGCTCCTATCCGGGCAAGCTCACCCAGCTGCTCTACCACCGCTTCAAGCATTTCAAGGGCGACCCTGCCAAAGGCCTCATCATATTCCCTTGTGAACTGATATTCCTGAACGGCCACAAGCTGAAAGAGACCATCTGCCAATACATCGACCTGTGGCACTTGGAAGCCGCGTTCAAGGCGTGGGTAGAGACGAGCTGCGGCATCTACGCCACGTTGGTAGACCGCATCGTGCCGGGATTTCCGCGCAAGGAGATTGACACCATCAAGGCCAAGCTCGACTATGACGACAACTTGGTGGTGCAAGGCGAGGCTTTCCACCTGTGGGTCATTGAAGCGCCGGCCTCCGTAGCCGAGGTGTTCCCGGCCGACAAGGCAGGACTGAACGTGCTGTTCGTACCCTCGGAAGCCCCCTACCATGCACGTAAGGTGACGCTGCTGAACGGCCCGCACACGGTATTGTCGCCCGTGGCGTTCCTCTCGGGCATCAACATCGTAAGGGATGCCTGCCAAGATGCCGTCATCGGCCGATACGTCCGCCGCGTGATGTTCGACGAACTCATGCAGACCTTGGACTTGCCCGAAGCGGAGCTTCGGCAGTTTGCCCAAGACGTGCTGGAACGCTTCAACAACCCCTTTGTGGACCACCAAGTAACCTCCATCATGCTCAACTCCTTTCCCAAATACGCCACGCGCGACCTGCCCGGACTGAAAACATACCTCGAGCGCAAAGGCGTGCTGCCCGAAGGGTTGGTATTGGGCTTAGCGGCCATCATGGTCTACTACAAGGGTGGGAAGCGGGCCGACGGCATGGACATCGTGCCCGACGACGCGCCCGAAATCATGTCATTGCTCTCCAAGCTGTGGCAGGATGGCGATGTGGAGCGGATGGTAAAGACGGTACTTGGCGACACGGCCATCTGGCAGGAAGACCTGAATGCCATTCCGGGATTGACCGCCCGCGTGGTCTACTATATCAAACGGATAGAAGAAGCGGGCATGTTGGAGACGGTGAAAGAGCTGCTTGATGACGGCAATCAGCATGGATTGAAAAGGTAACATTCCCTTATGACAGACTATATCCAAATCAACCCTGAAGACAATTTGGCGGTAGCCCTTCGTCCACTTCCCCAAGGAACGACCATCGTGCTGAACGGGCAAGTCTTTCCTTTAAAAGAGGCAATCCCTGCCGGGCACAAGATAGCCCTCAAGGATTTCGCCAAGGGAGATATGGTAGTGAAATACGGCTTTCCCGTATCGCATACCATAACGGAGGTGAAGCGCGGCAGCCTGCTCTCAGAGAAGAACGTGAAGACCAACCTGTCGGGCATCGGCAGCTACACCTACACCCCCGCTTTCACACGGCAGCGCTTCACCGACGAGGGACGCACGTTCAAGGGATACCTTCGCAAGAACGGCGACGTAGGCATCCGGAATGAGATTTGGATAATTCCCACCGTGGGTTGCGTAAACGGCGTGGCCGAAAGTCTTGCGGCACGACTGCGTGAAGAGACCGGGTGCGAAGGCGTGGATGCCATCGTCGCCTTCCCCCACAACTACGGCTGCTCCCAATTAGGCGACGACCATGAGCACACGCGCAAGATACTGCGCGACATGGCACTGCATCCCAATGCCGGGGGCGTACTCATAGTGGGCTTGGGATGCGAGAACAACCAGCCGCACCCATTCTTCGACTCCATAGGCGAACACGACAGGGAACGTGTGCGCCTGCTTGTTTGCCAAGAGGCTGACGACGAGATGGCCGAGGGCATGCGGCTACTGCGGGAACTGTATGCCTCGGCACGAGCGGACAAACGCACGGACGTGCCCCTCTCCAAGCTTAAGATAGGACTGAAATGCGGCGGCTCGGACGGACTGTCGGGCATCACCGCCAATCCTTTATTGGGCTGCTTCTCCGATTACTTGGCGGCACAAGGCGGCACCACGGTACTCACGGAAGTGCCCGAGATGTTCGGTGCCGAGACGCTGTTGATGAACCGTTGCCGCGACGAGGCCGTATTCCAACGCACCGTGAAGATGGTCAACGACTTCAAGCAATACTTCCTGCAAAGCGGCCAGCCCGTCTACGAGAATCCCTCTCCCGGCAACAAGGCAGGCGGTATCTCCACCTTGGAAGAGAAGTCATTGGGTTGCGTGCAGAAGTCGGGCAGCAGCATGGTGATGGATGTCTTGGACTATGGCGACCGCCTCGTCACTTGCGGTCTGAACCTGCTCAGCGCCCCCGGCAACGACCTCGTGGCCAGTACCGCCTTGGGTGCCGCCGGTTGCCAAATGGTGCTTTTCACCACCGGGCGCGGCACTCCCTTCGGTGCCTTCGTCCCCACCGTCAAGGTATCTACCAACACGCCCCTCTATACCCATAAACCCACTTGGATTGACTTCAACGCGGGCACCTTAGTAGATGGCGAGCCCATGCCCGTCCTGCTCCAGAAGTTCATCGGCTTTGTGGTAGATGTGGCCGGCGGCCGTCCTGCCCTCAACGAGCAAAAGGGCTACCGTGGCATGGCCATACTCAAACAAGGGGTGACGCTGTAAGTTACCGTTCGCGATAATATAGCTTTACAAAAATGCCATCCGTTACCGGGCGTTCATCAAGTGGCACCTGATAGACCGCGAAGCCGGCGAGTGGCATAGGAGCTTTTGTGCCGACGACATCGTCAATACCCACGACGACAAGTCCGACTTCTGGAAATACCCCTGTCACAACAGCCGCATGTGCATGGAAGTGATGGAACGGTGAAGAGAAGGGCAGCCGCTACCCTTTTGACAATCAACGCCAAAGGAGATGAAGCACGCTTCGGCTGCAAAAAATATGAAAAAATATTCCTTTTAAATGTTGCCGTTTAGCAGGCTAATGCTATATTTGCAACAGTATTAACCCCTAAAATATCTAAATCTATGCATACCGCCAACCCCAAAAGCCCCTGGCAACGCTTCAAACCAAGGCGCTGCCGACAGTTCTCCTTCACGTAAGGATAATTGACAACACGGAACCCATGCACCGGCCGCGTGCAGGGGCAAGTCCATGTACACGACACTTTCGTTAAACAGACGGAGGTACCCCAAGTACCCTGCCTACAATACATATCTAACTCCATACATATTATGAAAAATGAACCATGTACAATTGGCAAGGTGCGCACCGCACCTTGGGTTTTGATTGCCTCGTTGCTGCTTTGGGCCCACATCGCCATGGGCGCCATACCCACAGCCATGCAGGCAAAGCGCGTCACCCTCCATGGCCGGGTAACCGACACGGCAAAAGCGCCCGTTATCGGCGCCTCCGTCGTGGTTGTAGGCTCCACCGCCGGCAGTATCACGGACATGGAAGGGAACTTCTCACTCACCGTCGAGGCACTGCCGGTGAAACTGCAAGTGAGTTACATAGGGTACAAGACCTTGCAAATAACCGTAACCGACACCCGCACCGTGCAGGCGGTATTACGCGAAGAGGCCGAAACGTTGGAAGAGGTCGTGGTGGTGGGCTACGGCACGCAAAAGAAGGTAGACTTGACAGGTTCCGTAGCCTCCGTGGGCACCGATGCCATCAAAGAGCGGGTACAGACCGACGTGATGGCCACGCTGCAAGGGCTCGTGCCGGGCGTTACCGTCATCAACCGTCCCGGTTCCGACGTGAGCATCAACTTCCGCGGACGCGGCAACTTGGGCACCTCCGAGCCGCTCTATGTCATCGACGGGGTGATAGCCACCGCCACCCTCTTCTCCGAGCTCGACCCCAACAGCATCGAGTCAGTCTCCTTCCTGAAAGACGCCGCATCGGCCTCCATCTACGGATCGCGTGCCGCTTACGGCGTGGTATTAGTCACCACCAAGCAAGGGAAGAAAGAGAAGATGAACGTCACTTACAGCGGCTACGTCTCCTTGAACAACCCCACCTACCTGCTCGACTTCGTCAATTCCGACGACTATGCCCTGCTCTACAACGAAGCCCTGTACAACGCCAACCCCGCCGGCGGCAAGTACCAAGGCTATACGGAAGAAGAGATAGGCTGGTTCCGCGACGGCTCCAAGCCCGACTTGTATCCCAATACCCGCTGGAACGACCTGTTGGGGAAGAACGTGGTCACCACCCAGCACTCCATCGGCGTGAACGGCGGCTCGGAAAGGGTGCGCTACTATGCCGGCTTGGGCTATACCTATAAGAACAAGTACATTCCCGGGCAGGACATGAACCGCTACAACCTGAACCTGAACGTGGCTGCCGACGTGACCCGCTGGCTCACCGTGAAGACGAACGTCAAGTTTATCCAGCGCTTGGACGACCGCAACTGCGGGGCACTCAGCATCGGCACCTTCCAGACAGTTCCCTCCACTTTCGTGGCCAAGCAGTCCAACGGTGAATGGGGCACGGTAAACGGCGGCAAGATAGCCGAGACCCGCCTTATCAACTACAACCCCTTGCGCGGGCTCTCCACCGGCGACTGGGGCAAGACCAAGGACGAGAACACCATCTACGACTTGGGCTTCGACATCAAGCCGGTCAAGGGATTGGTCATCAGCGGAGAGGGCAGCTACCGCATGGACGAGTACAAGAACAAGTCCTACACGGCATTGCAGGACAACGTGCACAACTTCTTCTCGGGCGAGGAGATTACCGGCACGGGAAACGAGACGAACTACATGAGCGTCTCTTGGCTAAGCTACTCCACCATGCTCTATACGGCCACCGCCAAGTATGACTGGAGCAAGGCGATACACAACCTGAGCGTATTGGCGGGTACCTCCTACGAGCATTACAAGTACGAGCAGCTCTACGCGCAACGGCAAGACTTCCCCGGCGACGGCTTCACCGACATCAGCGCCGGCGCCTCTACGGGGCCACGCTACCTCAACGGCGGTTCCATGAGCGAGTACAAGATGCTCTCCTACTTCGGCCGCGTGAACTACAGCCTTATGGGGCGCTACCTCTTCGAGGCCAACCTGCGTGCCGACGCCTCCTCGCGATTCCACAAAGACCACCGTTGGGGTTGGTTCCCCTCCTTCTCCGTGGGCTGGAGGATGAGCGAAGAGCCTTTCCTGAAGAACGTCACTTGGATAGACAACCTGAAACTCCGCGCCTCTTACGGCACGCTGGGCAACATCAACAACGTGGGTTACTACGACTATTTCCAAACCTACACCTCGTGGACACACTACACCTTCAGCGACGAGGACGTGATGGGCATGAAAGAGAACAAGCCCGCCAACACCTCCCTGGGTTGGGAGAAGGTGGCGTTGACCGACGTGGGCGTGGACTTCACCCTGTGGGGCGGCATGCTCGACGTGACCGCCGATTACTACCTCAAGAAGACGAGCGACATCCTGCTTGAGTACAACGTGCCTTACGAGACGGGCATCATCGAGAACCCCTCGCAGAACTTCGGCAAGGTGAAGAACAGCGGCTTCGAGCTGGCCGTGAACCACCGTCACCACATAGGGCCGGTGAAATACACCGTGGGCGTGAACATCGCCACCAACCGCAACCGCGTGGTCAAGATGGGCACCTCCAACAACATGATAAGCTATGCGAGCAGTTCCATCCAGTACATCTTGCGCGAAGGATATCCCGTGGGCTCCTTCTTCGGTTACAAGGCCGACGGCCTCTACACCCAAGCCGAAATCGACGCGGGCCACTACTACACGCTGAGCGGCGTCACACCCAATGCGGGCGACACCAAGTACGTGCCGCAACGCAAGGAGGTGCAGTGGGGCGAGGCCATCACCGCCGACGACCGCACTATCATAGGCAACGACGTGCCTGACTTCACCTACGGCGTGAGGCTCGACGTGGAGTGGAAAGGACTTGAGCTGAACATCTTCGGGCAAGGCGTGTGCGGCACGAAAGTGGCGTTCGACGTGTACGGCATCCATCCCTTCTACCAAGGCACCGACCAACCGCGCAAGTTCCACTTGAAGCGATGGACCGAAGAGAACCCCAACCCGCACGCCGTCTATCCCCGCCTCTATTCGGCAAGCAGCCCGCACTTCACCTACAACCGCAACTTCAATTCCAGCCACCTGTTCGATTCCGACTACTTCCGCTTCAAGACCATCACCTTGGCCTACAAGCTTCCCAAGCCGTTGGTGACAAGGTGGGGCATGGAGTCGTTGAAGGTCTTCCTTACGGGCGAGAACCTCTTCACCATCCGTGCCGACAAGGCCATGGGCGACTTCGACCCCGAGACGGCCGGAGGCGTGATATACAGCATGGGCATCAAGTCGGTGGCCCTTGGCGTGAACGTATCTTTATAACCAATTAAAACAAGAGACAATGAGAAACAAGATAAAATACCTGCTCTCCGGCCTGTGCGCCGCAAGCCTTTTGGCGGCTTGCGACTTGGACGTGATACCACCGTCCGACATGTCGGCCGAGAACTTCTGGAAGACGGAGAAAGACGCTTGGTATGGCCTGAACAGCTGTTATGCCGAGCTGAGCGGATGCATGCTCTACGACGAATGCTGCACCGACAACGCCCACAGCCACAACGCATGGGACGGGAACATGGAATTAGTGCAACAGAACGGCATCAGCCCCACCCAGAGTTATGGAAGCTACAACTTCGAGACCGTGCGCATCGTGAACAACTTCTTGGAACACGTGGAGTCGTGCGACATGGACGAAGCCCTGCGCACCCGCATGAAGGCCGAAGCCCGCTTCTTCCGTGCCTTCAGCTACCTCAGGCTCACCCGCTATTTCGGCAAGATAGCCATCGTGACCGACGTGCTTGCCTACGACGCGCCCAATGTGGCACGCGACCCGGCCGAGCAAGTGCAAGCCTTCATCCTTGACGAGTTAGACGACATCGCCTCCATACTGCCCGAAAGCTATGCGGGCGGCTACCTCTACGAGAAGGGACGCATCACCCGCTGGGGTGCCTTGGCACTCAGGGCACGCGCCGCCCTCTACTTCGGCCTGTACGAGGAGGCCGAGAAAGACGCCAAGGAGGTGATGGCAAAGAGCGGCCACTCCCTCTTCCGCCTTACCATCCCCTTGAACGACGCGCAGCAATTGGAGGCCGACGAGATGGACGACTACATGGACTACGACGCCATGGGCATCGACAAGGAGAAGTTCATCCAAGGCCTGTTCAGCTACGAAGCCCTGTGGTTCGACGAGAACGCCAACCCCACCAACCCCGAATATGTCGTTACCCGTGAGCATCAGGCCGACCACTACAGCATGGAGTGGCAGCGCTACGTCTACATGCTCACCCAAAGCCTCTCCCCCTACCAAGGCTACTGCTCGTACGAGCCCATGCAAGATTTGGTGGATGCCTACTGGAACGCCGACGGACGCACGCTGCCGCAACCTGTCTCCATGGAGACCCGCAAAGCCGACTATGCCGCCATGTGGGCCGACTTCAAGGAGAGCGCCAACGACCAGACCGCCTACCGCAACCAAGTGCAGCAAACCGACCTGATGCGATACGCCTACATGCAGGAGTTCCGCAACCGCGACAGCCGTCTGTATGCCTCGTTGGTATTCCCCTTCAAGGGATGGCACGAGTTAGTGGGCAAAGGCGTGCAGTACTTCATCTTCAACCCCGACAACTTCAACAAGAACACCAACGAGTCGTGGTCGGGCTTCGCCTTCCGCAAGATGGTGGCGTTGGAGTCGTTCGACAACGCCAACTCTCCCTGCGATTACCCTGTCATCCGCTATGCGGAAGTGCTGCTCACTTACGCCGAAGCCCATATTGAGACAACCGGTTGGGACAGCAGCGTGCAAGAGGCACTCAACCAGCTACGCGACCGGTGTGGCATGCCCGCCGTGCCTGAAAGCCTCACGAAAGAGGATGCCATCGAGTTCGTGCGCAACGAGCGCCGCATCGAATTGGCGGGCGAAGGCCAACGCTTCCACGACGTGCGCCGCTACGGCAACGAGTATTGCAAGGAGTACATGGACGGGCCCACCTACAACCCGGCCGGCGACCTGCTGGTAAAGAAGGTATGGGACTCCCGCCTGATGCTCATGCCCATTCCCCAAGAGGCCATCGACTTCAACCCGTTGATGAAAGACGACCAGAATCCCGGTTATTGAACCGAACACAAGAAGAAGCGCGGACAGCGGCGGCGCTGCCGCTTATAACATTGCTCACCACCCCTCTAAGAAAGCTCATCTCCCCTCGTAGAGGGGAGGCTTGGTCGGCCTTCGGCCTCCGAAGCGGCGCTGCCGCTTATAACATTGCTCACCACCCCTCTAAACCTCCCCTCATAGGGGAGGCTTGGTCGGCCTTCGGCCTCCGAAGAACTCTATTCAAGTTTTGTTCTTTATATCATAAAGCGCTTGCGTAACGCTACGCAAGCGCTTTCTTTATATCTATCGAAGCGCTTCCATACACCTTATCGAAGCGCTTCCATACACCTTATCGAAGCGCTTCCATTCGGTCTATCGAAGCGCTTGAACAGACCTGCCGAAGCGCTTGAACAGACCCTGCCGAAGCGCTTGAACAGACCCTGCCGAA
>JAJPYP010000123.1 GCA_021204885.1 Prevotellaceae bacterium | reverse complement strand
GCGTTGATCCCCGAAAGGCTAACCAAATGGTCCGTGGCGTGGTTTCGCTGCCAAACGGAACTGGTAAGGTGACGAGGGTTCTGTGTCTGTGTCCTCCTGATGCTGAGGCTGCAGCCAAAGAGGCTGGTGCCGACTATGTCGGTCTCGAAGAATATATCGAGAAAATTAAAGGTGGCTGGACTGATGTGGATGTAATCATCACCATGCCGTCTGTCATGGGTAAAATAGGTGCTCTGGGTCGCATCCTCGGTCCCCGTGGACTGATGCCTAACCCCAAGAGTGGCACCGTGACCATGGATGTCGCTAAGGCTATACGTGAAGTGAAGCAGGGTAAGATAGATTTCAAGGTTGACAAGACTGGTATCGTGCATGCTTCCATCGGCAAGGTAAGCTTTGACGCCACGAAGATTTCGCAGAATGCGAAAGAGTTTATTGATACTCTCATTAAGCTCAAACCTGCCGCTGCGAAAGGTACGTACGTGAAGAGCATTTATCTTTCAAGCACGATGAGCCGTGGTGTGAAAGTGGATCCGAAAGCTTGTGATGAAATCTAAAACAAAGGGACAATCATGAGAAAGGAAGACAAGAAAGCTATTATAGAACAGATTGGGGCATACATGCAGGAGTATCCGCACTTCTATCTGGTGGATGCAGAAGGAATGAATTCTGAGACGACGAGTTCTGTCCGCAGAAAGTGTTTCCAGCGCGAGATAAAGATGGTGGTCGTTAAGAACACCCTATTGCATAAGGCGCTGGAAGGAGCCGAGGGAGACTATTCCGCTCTGTATGAGGTGCTGAAGGGAACGACAGCGATGTTGTTTACCAAGACTGCCAATGCTCCAGCCAAGTTGCTGAAGGAGTTTAAGACCAGTAAGATCGAGAAGCCCTCGCTGAAGGCCGCCTATGCGGAAGAATGCGTTTATGTGGGCGAAGACAAGCTGGATGCCCTGTGCTGCATAAAGAGCAAGAACGAGGTTATCGCCGACATTGTTGCCCTGTTGCAGTCGCCTGTGAAGAACGTTGTGTCGGCTCTCCAGAGTGGACAGAACATAATACACGGAGTCTTGAAGACTCTCGGCGAAAGGGAAGGTTGAATGTCCTCGCCCTGTTCGCCTTGGTGATAATAAAAACAAGTAACAAACAAATTAAAAATAATAAGTAAAATGGCAGATTTGAAAGCTATTGCTGAAGAGTTAGTAAACTTGACAGTCAAGGAAGTTAATGAGTTGGCAACCATCCTGAAGGATGAATATGGCATTGAACCAGCTGCTGCAGCTGTTGCAGTGGCAGCACCCGTAGCAGGTGGCGAGGCAGCCGCTGTGGAGGAGAAGACCGAGTTCAATGTAGTGCTGAAGTCAGCCGGTGCCAGCAAGCTGCAGGTCGTTAAGGCTGTGAAGGAAGCTTGTGGTCTTGGTCTGAAGGAGGCTAAGGAGCTCGTTGATGCCGCTCCCAGCACATTGAAGGAAGGCTTGCCGAAGGCTGATGCCGAGTCTCTGAAGCAGACTCTGGAGGCTGTAGGAGCCGAGATAGAACTGCAGTAGTATCTCTGTCCTGCATACGCACAGGATTTAACGGTAAAGAATTCTCTGGTAGGGGGTTCTTTACCTTTTTGCGTCTTTAAACACATAAGCCTAACAAACAGATATTAGATGGCATCTAACGTAATTAACAACAGAATCAATTTCGCTACGGTAAAGAATCCCATACCGTATCCCGATTTCCTGGAAGTTCAGCTTAAGTCATTCAATGACTTCCTGCAGCTGGACACGCCACCTGAGGAGAGAAAGAATGATGGCCTCTATAAGGTCTTCTCCGAGAATTTCCCCATTGCCGACACCCGTAACAATTTCGTGCTGGAGTTTCTGGACTATTATATCGACCCTCCCCGTTACACCATAGAGGAGTGTCTGGAACGTGGTTACACGTATGCAGTGCCCCTAAAAGCGAAGCTTAAGCTGTATTGCACGGATCCGGACCATGAGGACTTTGACACCGTGGTTCAAGATGTGTTCCTCGGCTCCATCCCATATATGACACCGCAAGGCACATTCGTGATAAACGGGGCTGAGCGTGTGGTAGTTTCCCAGTTGCACCGCTCTCCTGGTGTGTTCTTCGGAAGCAGCGTGCATACCAACGGCACACAACTCTATTCGGCTCGCATCATACCATTCAAGGGCTCGTGGGTAGAGTTCGCCACCGACATTAACAATGTGATGTATGCCTATATCGACCGCAAGAAGAAGCTCCCTGTAACCACCCTGTTACGTGCCATAGGCTTTGAGAACGACAAGGACATACTGGAGATCTTCAACCTTGTAACGGAGGTGAAGGTGACACGAGAGAACCTTGAACAGAACAAAGGGCAGAAGCTTGCCGCGCGTGTGCTTAAGAGCTGGATAGAGGACTTTGTTGACGAGGACACGGGGGAGGTAGTATCCATTGAGCGTAACGAGGTACTGTTGGAGAGAGAATCGGAGCTTAATGACGAGACCATCGAGCAGGTGCTTGACAGTGGAGTGGAGTCGGTTCTGTTGCATAACCAAGACGCGAATTCAGCCGATTATTTCATCATATTCAATACCCTGCAAAAGGACACCTCCAATAGCGAGAAGGAGGCAGTCACCTATATCTACCGCCAGTTGCGCAACGCTGACCCAGCGGATGAGGCCAGTGCGCGCGAGGTAATAAACAACCTCTTCTTCTCCGAGAAGCGATACGACTTGGGAGAGGTGGGGCGCTACCGTATAAACCGCAAGCTTGGGCTTACCACAGACCCCCACGTGCGCGTGCTTACTAAGGAAGACATCATAGAGATTATCAAGTATCTTATTCAGCTGGTCAACTCCAAGGCAAATGTCGACGATATTGACCATCTGAGCAACCGCCGTGTGCGCACCGTGGGAGAGCAGCTTGCAAACCAGTTCTCCATAGGTTTGGCGCGCATGAGCCGTACCATACGCGAGCGCATGAATGTTCGTGACAATGAGGTGTTCTCGCCCACAGAGCTTGTTAACGCCAAGACCATATCCAGCGTTATTAACAGCTTCTTCGGCACGAATGCCCTCTCGCAGTTCATGGACCAGACCAATCCCCTGGCGGAAGTCACACACAAGCGCCGTCTATCAGCCCTTGGTCCTGGCGGTCTGTCACGAGAGCGCGCGGGCTTCGAGGTCCGTGACGTGCACTACACCCACTACGGTCGTCTCTGCCCGATTGAGTCGCCTGAGGGTCCTAACATCGGTCTTATAAGCTCATTGTGCGTGTTCGCCAAGATTAACTCGCTTGGTTTCATAGAGACCCCCTACCGTAAGGTTAAGGATTCTGTTGTGGACTTGAGTGACGAAGGTGTGGAGTACCTGACAGCCGAGGAAGAGGAGGGCCAGATAATAGGTCAGGGCAACGCCCCGTTGAGGGACGACGGAACCTTCGTGCGCACTAAGGTGAAGTGCCGCCAGGACGATAACTATCCCGTGGTGCCCCCCTCTGAGGTGAACCTCATGGACGTGGCTCCCCAGCAGATAGCCTCTATAGCTGCCTCGCTGATACCATTCCTCGAGCACGACGACGCGCACCGTGCCTTGATGGGCTCCAACATGATGCGCCAGGCAGTTCCCCTGCTCCGTACAGAGGCGCCCATAGTGGGCACTGGTATTGAAAAGCAGGTGTGCGAGGATAGTAGGACCATGATCACAGCCGAGGGCGACGGTGTGGTAGACTACGTTGACGCCACCACGCTGCGCATACTCTACGACCGCACCGAGGAAGAGGAGTTTGTAAGCTTCGAGTCCGCATTGAAGGAATACACCATACCCAAGTTCCGCCGCACCAACCAGAATATGGCAATAGACCTCCGCCCGATTTGTAACAAGGGCGACCGCGTCACCAAGGGCCAGATACTCACCGAGGGCTATTCCACGGCAGGCGGCGAGCTTGCGTTGGGTAAGAACCTACTGGTAGCATACATGCCCTGGAAGGGGTACAATTACGAGGATGCCATAGTGCTCAATGAGCGTGTCGTGCGTGAGGATATTCTCACCAGCGTGCACGTCGAAGAGTTCGCTCTCGAGGTGAGGGAAACGAAGCGTGGCGTTGAGGAGCTCACGAGCGATATACCCAACGTGAGCGAGGAGGCCACCAAGGACTTGGACGAGAATGGCATCATCCGCATCGGCGCACGAGTGGTGCCGGGCGACATAATGATAGGTAAGATAACACCTAAGGGAGAGAGCGACCCCAGCCCAGAGGAGAAGCTGCTGCGCGCCATATTCGGTGACAAGGCAGGTGATGTGAAGGATGCCTCCCTTAAGGCCAATCCGTCCCTCACGGGTGTCATAATAGATAAGAAGCTCTTCTCCCGTGCCATAAAGAACCGCGCCGCCAAACAGGCGGACAAGCCCCGCCTGGCAGCCATAGACGAGCAGTTCCACGATGAGGTGGCCGACCTCAAGGCCATACTGGTGGAGAAGCTGCTCGAGCTCACCAAGGGCAAGCGCTCCAAGGGAGTTAAGGACTACATGGGAGTAGAGGTAGTGCGTGCCGGAAGCAAATTCGCTGCCCCGCTCCTTGAGAATATAGACTTTGCCGCCGTGCAGATCAGCGGCTGGACATCCGACCAGCATGCGAACACCTTGATAGCCAAGCTCATTTCCAACTACATGAAGAAGTACAAGGAGTTGGACGCGGAGCAGCGCCGCAAGAAGTTCGCCATCACCATTGGTGACGAGCTCCCCAATGGCATATTGCAGATAGCCAAGGTCTACGTTGCCAAGAAGCGCAAGATAGGCGTAGGAGACAAGATGGCGGGCCGTCACGGTAACAAGGGCATCGTCAGCAAGGTCGTGCGCCAGGAGGATATGCCCTTCCTCGCCGACGGCACACCAGTGGACATCGTGCTCAACCCCTTAGGCGTGCCCTCGCGCATGAACATCGGTCAGATATTCGAGACCGTCCTGGGTGCTGCCGGGCAGGCGTTGGGCGTAAGGTTCTCCACCCCCATCTTCGATGGCGCGCACATGGAAGACCTGAACGAGTGGACCGACAAGGCAGGTTTGCCCCGCTACTGCTCCACCCAGCTCTATGACGGTGCCACAGGAGAGCCCTTCGACCAGCTTGCCACCGTGGGAGTCTCCTACATGCTTAAGCTCGGTCACATGGTAGAGGACAAGATGCATGCCCGCTCCATAGGCCCGTACTCGCTCATCACCCAGCAGCCGCTCGGTGGTAAGGCACAGTTCGGAGGCCAGCGCTTCGGAGAGATGGAGGTGTGGGCCATCGAGGCCTTCGGGGCATCCCACGTGCTGCAGGAAATACTCACCATCAAGTCCGACGACGTGGTGGGCCGCAGCAAGACCTACGAGGCTATTGTCAAGGGCGAGCCTATGCCCACCCCCGGCATACCGGAATCTCTTAACGTGCTCCTGCACGAGCTGAAGGGCCTTGGCCTTAGTGTGACTCTTGAGTAAAACGGATATAAACTAATGAACTATGGCTTTTAAGAAAGAAAACAAGATAAAGACAAACTTCACCAAGATAACCATTGGCTTGGCCTCGCCCCAGCAGATACTGGAGGAGTCGTACGGTGAGGTGGTAAAGCCCGAGACCATCAACTATCGCACCTACAAGCCTGAGCGGGACGGTCTCTTCTGTGAGCGTATCTTCGGCCCCACGAAGGACTACGAGTGCCATTGTGGTAAATACAAGCGTATCCGTTATAAGGGTATCACCTGCGACCGTTGCGGGGTGGATGTCACGGAGAAGAAAGTGCGTCGTGAGCGCAGCGGTCATATAGAGCTTGTGGTGCCGGTCGCCCATATCTGGTACTACCGCTCACTGCCAAACAAGATAGGCTACCTGCTGGGCATCCCCACCAAGAAGCTCGACCAGGTTATCTACTACGAGCGCTATATCATCATCCAGGCAGGCTCCCTTGACGGCAAGGAGATACAGGGCCTTACCAAGCCCATAGAGGATGGCGACCTCCTGTCAGAGGAGGAGTACACGGCGGTGTGCGAGAAGCTCTCCCCGGAGAATGCCCACCTCGACGACTCTGACCCCAAGAAGTTCATAGCCAAGATGGGAGCGGAGGCGGTCTACGACCTGCTTGTCCGCCTCGATCTCGACCAGCTCTCCTACACCCTGCGGGACCAGGCGGGGCAGGAGGGCGTGCAGCAGCGCAAGAACGACGCCCTTAAGCGCCTGCAGGTGGTGGAGAGTTTCCGCGCCAGCATGGGACCGAATAAGGACCAGAACCGCCCAGAGTGGATGATACTTAAGATACTGCCCGTCATCCCCCCCGATTTGCGCCCCTTGGTGCCACTCGACGGAGGACGGTTCGCCAGCAGCGACCTCAACGACTTGTACCGCCGTGTCATCATACGTAACAACCGCCTGAAGCGTCTCATAGAGATAAAGGCGCCGGAGGTCATACTGCGCAACGAGAAACGTATGCTCCAGGAGGCGGTGGACAGCCTGATCGACAACAGCCGCAAGAGCAGTGCGGTGAAGACGGAGAGTAACCGTCCCCTTAAGTCCCTCTCCGACTCACTCAAGGGCAAGCAGGGACGCTTCCGCCAGAACCTCCTTGGTAAGCGTGTCGACTACTCGGCGCGTTCGGTTATCGTCGTCGGTCCGGAACTGAAGATGGGCGAGTGCGGCCTTCCCAAACTCATGGCCGCCGAACTATACAAGCCCTTCATCATCCGTAAGCTCATAGAGCGCGGCATAGTGAAAACCGTGAAGAGCGCCAAGAAGATAGTAGACCGTCGCGAGCCTATAATATGGGATATACTTGAGTATGTGATGAAGGGCCATCCCGTCCTGCTCAACCGGGCACCGACGCTTCACCGCCTTGGCATACAGGCCTTCCAGCCCAAGATGATAGAGGGCAAGGCAATACAGCTGCATCCCCTTGCCTGCACGGCCTTCAACGCCGACTTCGACGGAGACCAGATGGCAGTGCATCTTCCCCTCAGCAACGAGGCGATTCTCGAGGCACAGATACTCATGCTCCAGAGCCACAACATCTTGAACCCCGCCAATGGCGCGCCCATCACCGTTCCCTCGCAGGATATGGTGCTCGGGCTCTACTATATTACCAAGCTCCGTCCGGGCACCAAGGGCGAGGGCCTCACCTTCTACGGTCCCGAGGAGGCCATCATAGCCTATAACGAGCGCAAGGTGGAGGTACACGCCCCTGTGAAGGTCATCGTAGACGACCTCATGGAGGACGGCACCATAGGCAAGCGCATGGTGGAGACCTCGGTGGGCCGTGTCATAGCCAATGAGGTCATCCCCACCGAGGTGGGCTATTTCAACAAGGTGGTATCCAAGAAATCCCTGCGCGACCTCATCTCCGATGTCATCAAGGCGGTAGGTGTGGCGCGTGCCTGCGAGTTCCTCGACGGTATCAAGAACCTCGGCTACCGCATGGCCTATGAGGGTGGACTGTCCTTTAACTTGGGCGACATCATCATTCCTGAGGAGAAGGACGAGCTCATCCGCAAGGGCAACGAGGAGGTTGACCGCATAAGCATGGACTACGGTATGGGTTTCATCACCGACAAGGAGCGTTACAACCAGGTTATTGACACATGGACACACGTGAACAATAACCTCTCCGATATCCTCATGAAGACCATGCGTGAGGCCGACCAGGGCTTCAACGCGGTGTACATGATGCTCGACTCCGGCGCCCGTGGTAGCGCCGGCCAGATAAGCCAGCTCTCCGGTATGCGCGGATTGATGGCGAAGCCGCAGAAAGCGGGAGCGGAGCCGCTCATCATCGAGAACCCCATCATCTCCAACTTCAAGGAGGGCATGAGCGTGCTGGAGTACTTCATCTCCACCCACGGCGCCCGTAAGGGCCTTGCCGACACCGCCCTTAAGACGGCCGACGCGGGTTACCTTACCCGCCGTCTGGTGGACGTCTCGCACGATGTCATAATCACCGAAGAGGACTGCGGCACGCTGCGTGGCCTTGTGTGCACGGCGCTGAAGAACGGTGACGAGGTAATCTCCAGTCTCTATGACGGAATCTTGGGCCGTGTGTCAGTGCACGACATCATACACCCCGTGACCGGCAAGCTCATCTGCGCGTCGGGTGAGGAGATAGACGAGGCTAAGGCGCGCGAGATAGAGGACAGCCCCTTGGAGAGCGTCGAGATACGTTCGGTGCTCACCTGCGAGAGCAAGCGCGGTGTCTGCGTCAAGTGCTATGGCCGCAACCTCGCCACCAGCCGTATGGTGCAGAAGGGCGAGGCGGTAGGCGTGATAGCCGCACAATCCATTGGCGAGCCTGGCACACAGCTCACGCTGCGCACCTTCCATGCCGGTGGTGTGGCGGGCAACGCTGTGGCTAACGCCATGATAAAGGCTAAATACGACGCGCGCCTTGAGTTTGAGGAACTGCGCACCGTAGGCATAACAGACGAGGAGGGCAAGGAGGCACAGATGGTCGTTGGCCGTCTGGCTGAGGTACGCTTCGTCGAGCCTACCACCAACATAGTGCTCCTCACACAGAACGTGCCCTACGGCGCGACACTCTACTTCCAGGAGGGCAGCCATGTTACCAAGGGCGACGTGGTGGCCAAGTGGGACCCCTTCAATGCCGTTATCGTCACGGAGTGCGCCGGCACCATACAGTTCGAGAACGTCATCGAGGGCGTTACCTACCGTGTGGAGGCGGACGAGACCTCCGGTCTGCGTGAGCTGATAGTCATTGAGTCAAAGGACCGCACTATAGTGCCGATGGCACACATTCTGGACGCTTCCGGCTCCGTGCTTCGCACCTACAACTTCCCCATCGGCGGACACATCTCCATCGAGGACGGCTCGGAGGTTACCGTGGGCGAGGTACTGGTCAAGATACCCCGCGTGGCTGGGGGCGGTGGCGACATCACGGGCGGTCTGCCCCGTGTCACCGAGCTCTTTGAGGCGCGCAACCCCAGCAACCCTGCCATTGTCTCCGAGATAGACGGTGAGATCACCATGGGCAAGATTAAGCGTGGCAACCGCGAGGTTATCGTTACCTCCAAGGTGGGAGACGTGCGTAAGTACCTCGTCCCGCTATCCAAGCAGCTGCTCGTGCAGGAAAACGACTACGTGCGTGCCGGCACACCGCTCTCCGACGGGGCCATCACCCCGTCTGACATACTCTCCATCAAGGGTCCCACCGCCGTGCAGGAATACATTGTCAACGAGGTGCAGGATGTCTACCGCCTGCAGGGTGTGAAAATCAATGACAAGCACTTCGAGGTTATAGTACGCCAGATGATGCGCAAAGTGCAGATAGTGGAGCCAGGCGACACTAACTTCCTGGAGCAGCAGGTAGTGGACAAACTCGCCTTCGCCGCCGAGAACGACCGCATCTGGGGCAAGAAGGTGGTCACCGACCCGGGCGACTCTAAGGAGATGGCCAAGGGCATGATTATCACTGCCCGCCGCCTGCGCGATGAGAACAGCCTGCTCAAGCGTAAGGACCTCAAGCTCGTGCAGGTGCGTGACACCGTGCCTGCCACCTCCACGCAGATTCTCCAGGGCATCACCCGTGCGGCCCTGCAGACCAACAGCTTTATGTCTGCCGCCTCCTTCCAGGAGAGCACCAAGGTGCTCAACGAGGCGGCCATCAACCGCAAGACCGACACGCTCGAGGGCATGAAGGAGAACGTGATCACGGGCCATCTCATCCCCGCGGGCACGGGTCTGCGCGAGTTCGGCAACCTCATCGTGGGCAGCAAGGAGGACTTCGACCCTTCCCCCATGGGGCGCAAATCCATGGCGGGCATTGACGACGACGACTTCTGACACTGCCTTGC
>JAJPYP010000117.1 GCA_021204885.1 Prevotellaceae bacterium | reverse complement strand
TCAACTTGAACTTGATTTTAGTTATTAACGCCAAAATTTATTTGGACACTAGTGTTATTTCATTATTTCACCGCATATTTATGCTTGATTTTAGTTGGGATGGATAATATACCAAGTCTTACTTGTTTAACAGGTAGGCATACCGGCCTTTCCCCTTGTCGGCAATCCTTGATACGACTTTATAGCTTCTTTTCTTGCGGTTGAACTCAACCAAATCTTCGCTTCCATCGGGATTTGCCAAATAGATGTTACCCTGTCTGTCCCAAAAGGGTATGGAAAATCCTTTAGCCCATCCTTCCATATAGATGCGCTCCACCTCCCTGCGGACATCATCATTCACCTCTTTAACAGACTTGCCATTAGAAAGCCAGATATTTTCTATTTCAGCATATTCGCACATGGTAGCTTGTAATTTGTTTCTGCAAAGATAAATTATGGTGGAATAATGGCATTTTATTATAAGGAAATACATCGCTCGCAAAGCTACATTTGTATATACCGCATATTTATTGTACTTTTGTAGCCAAATTGAGCGTATTGCGAAGAACCGTAATGGAAGAAGCGGCTTGAGCGTTGACAAATAAGACAAAAAGCAAGATTAATAGAAACAAAAAGAATGATGAAAGCATTTGTATTTCCGGGCCAAGGCGCCCAGTTCCCCGGTATGGGAAAGGAGTTGTATGACAAGTGGGAAGCAGCCAAAGAACTCTTTCAAAAGGCCGATGAAGTCTTGGGATATAGCATCACCAAGGTGATGTTTGAAGGGACTGAAGAGGAGTTGAAACAGACCAAGGTGACCCAACCGGCCGTATTCTTGCACTCGGTCGCCGCAGCCCTTTGCCTGCAACAACAAGGCGTGCAGCCACAGATGGTAGCCGGTCATTCATTAGGCGAGTTCTCGGCATTGGTAGCCGCCGGAGCTCTTGACTTTGAAGAGGGGCTGAAATTAGTTTATGCCCGCGCCATGGGCATGCAGGAAGCCTGTGAGCGGCAACCGTCGACCATGGCCGCCGTGCTTGGCTTGGACGACAAGCGGGTGGAAGAGATATGTGCAAGCGTCCATGCGGAAGGCCATGTATGCGTAGCCGCCAACTACAACTGTCCCGGGCAAATCGTCATATCGGGCGCGGTAGAGGGCGTGAACATCGCTTGCGAAAGGATGAAAGCGGCAGGTGCCAAACGGGCTTTGCCTTTAAAAGTGGGCGGTGCGTTCCATTCACCCCTTATGATGCCCGCGAAGATAAAACTCGAAGAGGCCATCAACAAGGCCGTGTTCCATACGCCTACCTGCCCCATCTACCAGAATGTGGATGCCCTTCCTCACACAAATCCCGATGAAATCAAGCAGAATCTCGTGGCGCAACTCACTTCGCCCGTGCGCTGGACTCAATCGGTAAAGAACATGGTAAACGACGGTGCCGACACGTTCACCGAATGCGGCCCGGGTGCCGTACTGCAAGGATTAGTGCGCAAGATAGCCGCCGGCGTGACGGTACAAGGGTGCTGAACCTGACGGCATCCTGCCCTGCCCCGAAAGCAAAACATCGGGTAAACGGGGAAAAACGAGAGTTATCATCAGTTTATGAATGGATAAACGTATAACGTGAGAAGCAAACAATAAAACAATTATCAAGAAAGGAATTAACCATGGTACGGGTAAACGCTTCGACAAAAGGAGAAAATACTCCCGACAAGAAAGAAAACACCAAGAGAACCGCTTGCGCGGATAACAATACACCGATGAAACCAGTGATCTACCAAGTATTGCCACGACTCTTCGGCAACAACCACCGCGCTTGCAAACCTGCCGGCACCATTGAAGAGAACGGGTGCGGCAAGTTCAATGACTTCACCAAGATAGCATTGGAAGAGATCAAGGCCTTGGGAGCCACACACGTGTGGTACACCGGCATCTTGGAGCATGCCACACAGACCGATTACTCACAGTATGGCATTCCAAAAGATCACCCCGCTGTGGTGAAAGGCAAGGCAGGGTCGCCCTACGCCGTGAAGGACTACTATGATGTGGACCCCGACTTGGCTCACAACGTGGACGAGCGCATGACAGAGTTCGAGCACTTGGTGCACCGCACCCATCACGCGGGCTTGAAGGTTATCATCGATTTCGTGCCTAACCACGTGTCGCGCCAATATGCGCCCGACAAGCAGCCCGCCGACATGCCTGCATTAGGTGCGAACGACGACAAGAGCAAGGCTTTCGACCCTAACAACAACTTTTATTATATTCCCGACACGGCGTTGCACGGACAGTTTGACATGCGTGGCGGCACTTCCATGCCTTACTGTGAGTTCCCCGCCAAAGCCACGGGCAATGACCGCTTCACCGCATCGCCCAACCGCGACGACTGGTATGAGACGGTGAAGCTGAACTATGGCGTGGACTATGTGGGTGGGTCTGTATGCCACTTCAGCCCTGTACCCGATACATGGTACAAGATGCTCGACATACTCAAGTTCTGGGCCGACAAGGACATTGACGGTTTCCGTTGCGACATGGCTGAAATGGTGCCCGTGGACTTCTGGGAGTGGGCGGTACCGCAGGTGAAAAGGCACAAACCGGGCATTATCTTCATAGGCGAGGTGTACAATCCGCAGCTCTACCGTGCCTACTTGGAACGTGGCCGCTTCGACTACCTTTATGACAAGGTGGGACTATATGAGACGCTTCGCGCGGCAGTGGCGGGCGATCGCTCGGCCATCGACATCACGCGCTGCTGGCAATCGGTTGAAGGCATGGCCGACCGCATGGTGAACTTCTTGGAGAACCACGACGAGCAACGTGTAGGCTCCAGCTTCTTCGCGGGGAACGGACGCAAGGCGGTGCCGGCACTTATCATATCGGCCTTGATGAACACCAACCCCTTCCTGCTCTACTTCGGCCAGGAGTTCGGCGAGCGGGGCATGGATAGCGAGGGTTTCAGCGGCAGGGACGGACGCACGACGATATTCGATTACTGGCGCGTGGACACCATTTCGCGCTGGCGCAACGGCGGCAAGTTTGACGGCAAACTGCTCACGGACGCGGAACGCTCGCTGCGTGAAGTCTATAAGAAGGTATTGCAGCTGTGCAATGCTGAACCTGCCATTACTTGTGGCAGCTTCTTCGACCTGACCTACGCCAATCGGGGCGGCTGGCGCTTTGACGAGCACCGGCAATTCGCTTTCTTGCGCAAATACGAGAAGACGTTGCTGCTGGTTGTAGTGAACTTCAACCCCGGCGGCGTGGAGGTGGGCGTGAATATTCCGCAACATGCGTTCGACTTCTATGGATGGCCGCGCATGGAGCGTTGCAAGGCAACCGATTTGTTGACAGGAAAGGAAGTGGAGCTCGCTCTTACACCCGACCGCCCGACCACGGTTTCCATCGAAGGTTATTCGGGAATAGTATTAAAGATAGTTGATTCCGCGGTATAAACTATTAAAAAAGCGTTACTCCGTGAACAATTTGGCGTTTCAAACGTTTATAGAGTGCGTTTTATTAATAGTAGCACTTTCTCCACTTGCGGAGATGGGGTTTTAAGGACCAAACCTTAATTTGACACTACCCCGCTTTCCGCTGTGGACAGGGACTTCGGCTTGTGAAAGTGGATGTACCCGACCGCGGAAGCGTCTGCGGAACGCCGACTCGATGTCTTTGGCATGGGGTCGGCGTTTTTTATAGTCGTGTTCGATGTACTTCTAAAATATTTTCCCTACTTTTGTAAACTGAACAAGGCGATGCCAACCTTGCGGCGGGAGCGGGTTTAACGTACTGCTTTATGAATATGGATTTATCACTGATATTTCAGTTCCTCTACGGAGTGAACGCGAACAATAACCGGACGTGGTTCAATGAACACCGTGGGCTGTATGAGGCGGCACGCGCGGAGTTCATGCGGCTGCTGACGTTGCTCATTGCCCGCATTGCCGAGTTTGACGACCGCGTGCGGGGCATAGACCCGGAGAAGAGCGTGTTCCGCATCTACCGCGACATACGCTTCTCGCCCGACAAGCGTCCCTATAAAGGTTACTTGGGTGCCTACATCAATCCTTGGGGCAAGAATGCCATGCACGGAGGCTACTACTTCCACTTGGAGCCGGACAACAGCATGGTGGCGGGCGGCGTGTACTGCCCTACACCTGCGCTCTTGAAGGCGTTGCGCCAGGCCGTGGCGGATAATATAGCTGAGTTCCGCGAGATAGTGGAGGACCCTGCATTTACCCGCTTTTATACCGAAATAGGCGAAAGCGCGGTGAAAACGGCACCCAAGGGATTCTCCAAAGATTACCCCTACTTACAGTATATACGTTGCAAGGACTACTCGGTGCTGCACACCTATCCCGACGACTTCTTCCTGCAAGGGAACTGGTTGGAGGAGGTGTTGGAGGGCTTCCGCCAAGTGAAGCGTTTCAACGACTTCCTGAACTATACGGTGGACGACTTCGAGGAGACGGGCGGCATGCTGTAGGGCTTTTGCAAGGAGAAGCGGCAAGGAGCGGGCAAGGAATGTGAAATCAATTCTAAAAAGAAACGGAATATCTATTTATGGAAAAGCTGGAATTCATCAAAAACGACCCGTGGTTGGAACCGTATGCGGGTATCATAGAGCAGCGACACGAACAGGCCTTGAAGAAGGAGGCGGAGTTGACGAACGACGGGCAGGTGGGCTTGAAGGACTTTGCCGACGGTCATCTCTATTTCGGCTTGCACCGCACGGGCGACGGATGGGCGTTCCGCGAATGGGCCCCCAATGCTACGGAAATCTACCTGACAGGTACTTTCAACGGTTGGAAAGAGGAGGATGCCTACAAGCTGACCCGCTTGGAGGGGGAAAGTGGTGTATGGGAACTGCTATTGCCGCCCGATGCGCTGCACCACGGCGACCTCTACAAGCTGCGCATCCATTGGAATGGCGGCGAGGGCGAGCGTATTCCCGCATGGGCCACACGTGTGGTACAGGACACCAAGACGAACATCTTCAGCGCCGAGGTGTGGGCACCCGAACATCCCTACGTCATGAAACGCCGCCGCCCCAAACGTCCCAGCGGTCCGTTGCTTATCTACGAGTGCCACGTGGGCATGGCCACGCAAGAGGAGAAGGTGGGCAGCTTCAAGGAGTTCAAGGAGAACGTGTTGCCCCGTGTAGTGCGCGGCGGTTACAACTGCATACAGATCATGGCGTTGCAGGAGCATCCTTATTACGGGAGCTTCGGCTACCATGTATCCAACTTCTTCGCTGCCTCCTCGCGTTTCGGCACGCCCGACGACTTGAAAGAACTCGTTGACGAGGCACACCGTCAAGGATTGCTTGTCATCATGGACTTGGTACACTCGCACGCCGTGAAGAACGAAGTCGAGGGGCTTGGCAACTTCGCCGGCGACCCCGACCAGTACTTCTATCCCGGTGCAAGGCACGAACACCCCGCATGGGACTCGCTCTGCTTCGACTACGGCAAGAACGAGGTGATTCACTTCCTGCTGTCGAACTGCAAGTTCTGGATCGAGGAGTATGGCTTGGACGGCTTCCGCTTCGACGGAGTCACCTCCATGCTCTACTACAGCCACGGATTAGGCGAGGCGTTCATGGGCTATGAATCCTATTTCAACGGTGCCGAGGACGACAACGCCATCTGCTACCTCACGCTGGCCAACAAGGTGATACACGAGGTGAACCCCCAAGCGGTGACCATTGCCGAAGAAGTATCAGGCATGCCGGGTTTGGCAGTGCCTTTCGAGAAGGGTGGCTATGGCTTCGACTACCGCATGGCCATGAACATTCCCGACTACTGGATCAAGATTATCAAGGAGCGCATTGACGAGGATTGGAAACCTTCGAGCATGTTCTGGGAAGTGACAAACCGCCGCAAGGATGAGCGCACCATCTCCTACGCCGAGAGCCACGACCAAGCGTTGGTGGGCGACAAGACCATCATCTTCCGCCTCATTGACGCGGACATGTACTGGCACATGCAGAAGGGCGACGAGAACTACACCGTGCATCGTGGCATCGCGTTGCACAAGATGATACGCCTGCTCACGGCATCCACGCTGAACGGCGGCTACTTGAACTTCATGGGCAATGAGTTCGGGCATCCCGAATGGATCGACTTCCCGCGCGAGGGCAACGGCTGGTCGTGCAAGTATGCCCGCCGGCAATGGGACTTGGTGGACAACCACAACTTGGCTTACCACTACTTGGGCGACTTCGACGCGGCGATGTTAGGCGTAATCAAGAGCATCAGGCGCATGCAGGACTCTCCCGTGCAGGAGGTTTGGCACGACGACGGCGACCAAGTATTGGCCTTCTTGCGCAGGGACACACTCTTCGTGTTCAATTTCAACCCGAAACAGTCGTTTACCGATTATGGTCTGCTCGTTCCACAAGGCAGCTACAAGGCGATACTCGATACGGACGACAAGGCTTTCGGCGGCAACGGGTTGGCTGACGATACCATAGAGCACTTCACCATCCCCGACCCGCTCTACAAGAAACAGAAGAAGGAGTGGTTGAAACTCTATTTGCCGGCGCGTACGGCTGTAGTGCTGCGCAAGGTGAAGTGGACGGATGCCGATGAAAAGAAGCGGTAGTCTGCTTATCGTGGAGGGCGACCGTAGCTTGCGCAAGGCCTTGCAACTGTTGTTGATGCCCCATTTCGAGGAGGTGGTAGCCACCTCCTCCCCCGTGATGTTGCCCCGTTTGCTGAGGGAAGGCACGTGGCGGGTGGTATTGCTGGAAGTGGGCGGCAAGGCGAAACCCGGCGGTGGAAAGGAGGATTTGTATTGGTTGCACGAAGTCAAACGGTTGCAGCCCGAAACACCTGTGGTACTTATCATGACCTTTGCCGAGATAAGCCTCGGCGTGCGCGGCATGTCGAAGGGCGCGGTGGAGTTCGTGGCGAAGCCGTGCAATATACAGAAGCTTGCCAAGCTGCTCATCGACGTGGCGGATGCCGACGAGGCGGCACACTTCGTGAAAGAGCAGGCGGAACCCTACGGCAACATCTACCGTAGTGAAGGAGCCGAGACGCGACCGCTGCTCGAGGAGGAAGTGCTGCCTACGGCCGAGCGGATGATAGCCCGCTTCTGCCGTCAGTATGGCCGTCGTCCCATGTCGCTCACGAAGGAAGCCGCACGTAAGCTTATGGCCTATCCGTGGAACGGAAATGCCGATGAATTGGCGTATGCGGTAGAGAAAGCGGTGATTTTGTGCGACGGCAGGGAAATCACGGCAGAACTGTTTCCCTTTTCGGGCTGGGTGATGAGGGAGAAGAGATTGAGGCTAAGGCAAACGGCGGATGCGGGAAGCGCCCCAAGCGGAAAACGTGATTCAGATATGAATATAAGTATAAACAAGGATATATAACAGCATGTTCTTTACAGCGGAAAACACGTTGCTCATCGGTTCCATACTGCTCTTCACGAGCATCATAGTGGGCAAGACGGGGTATAAGTTCGGCGTGCCTGCCTTGTTGGTGTTCCTCATGGTGGGCATGTTCTTCGGCAGCGACGGGTTGGGATTACAGTTCCACAACGCCCGTGAGGCCCAATTCATCGGTATGGTGGCGTTGAGCATCATCCTGTTCTCGGGCGGAATGGACACGAAGTTCTCCGAGATAAAGCCGGTACTCGGACCGGGTATCGTGCTCTCTACGGCAGGCGTGTTGCTCACCGCGCTTTTCACGGGGCTGTTCATCTGGTACCTGTCGGGCATGAGTTGGAACAACATCTATTTGCCGCTCACTACCTCGCTGCTTTTGGCGGCGACCATGTCGTCTACCGACTCGGCTTCGGTCTTCGCCATCTTGCGCTCGCAGAAGCTGAACTTGAAGCACCACTTGCGCCCGCTGTTGGAGTTGGAGAGCGGCAGTAACGACCCGATGGCTTACATGCTCACCATCGTGCTGACGCAGGTCATACAGTCGGCGGGCATGAACGGCACACAGATAGCCATCTCGTTCTTCATCCAGTTCGTGGTGGGTGGTGCCGCAGGTTACTTGCTTGGCAAGTTAGCCATCTTGATACTGAACAAGCTGAACATCGACAACCAAGCGCTCTACCCCATCATGCTGCTGGCATTCGTCTTCTTCACCTATTCGGCCACGGGGCTACTGGGTGGCAACGGTTACTTGGCGGTGTACATTGCGGGCATCATGGTGGGAAACTACAAGATTATCCACCGCAAGGAGATATTCACCTTTATGGAGGGCTTGACGTGGCTTTTCCAAATCATCATGTTCCTTTGCTTGGGCTTGCTGGTAAATCCCAGTGACTTGCTTGGAGTGGCACCGGTGGCGTTGCTTATCGGGGCCTTCATGATTGTGTTGGGGCGGCCGCTTGGCGTGTTGTTCTGCCTGCTGCCCTTCGGCAAGCGTTTCTCTGCCAAGTCGCACATCTTCATCTCTTGGGTGGGGCTGCGCGGTGCGGTGCCCATCATCTTCGCCACTTATCCGGTGGTATCGGGCATACCGGGTGCCAAGGACCTATTCAATATCGTCTTCTTCATCACCATCTTGTCGTTGATCGTGCAAGGCACCACGGTGTCGCGCATGGCGCGTTGGTTAGGACTCTCCAAACCGATGGAGAAGGAGGGCAACGAGTTTGGCGTGGAGTTGCCCGACGAGATCGATTCAGACTTGCGCGACGTGACCGTGACCAAGGAACTGCTTTCACGCGGGGAGACGTTGAAGGAGTTGAACCTGCCCAAGGGAACGCTCGTGATGATTGTGAAGCGCGACGAAGAATACCTTATTCCGAACGGCACGTTGAAGCTGCGCGAGGGCGACAAGCTACTGCTCATCTCCGAGAAAGGGAAAGGCGGCACAAAGAAGAATGCGAAGCTCAAAGAGTTGCGCCCGCTTACCATAGATGAGTTGCGCCTGCCGGGCAAAGGAATGCTCACGCTAAAGACGGAAGCTACGGGAAAGGTGCAAAAGAAAGCGGAGGAACATAAGGAGAACGGCAAAGGTGCGACGCCCGCCAAGGGAAACGCGCCGGCGTCAACGGCCAAGGCCAAGGACAAGGAGAAGGGTTAGATTACCTTATATATATGGTATCCCGTGCGCTTCCCCATATAAAAAACGAAATAAAAAAGTAAGTTTTATTTGGTTGTTAGAAACAAAGTGCTTAATTTTGCTGCCGATATAAAGAAAGAAACAATGAAACGTGCATTGGTTTATATAAATTGTTGGCGTCGCCCGTTACAACATCACAAGTCGTAAGGGGTGCAGTGCTTAAGTAATAAACGTATGGACCGATAGGTTGAAATATAAAGAGCCCTGCCGCAACTTGCGGCGGGGCTCTTTACAATAATAATAACATAGGGAATGTGTCAAAACTTGAATATAGCACTTAGGAGGTGTGGTCAAGCAATGTCCCCGAAGGGGATGTGTCTTTTGACACAGTCCCATAATAGAAACAGTTATGGGCTTTTCAGTTGATAAAGAAGGTTATTACGGAGAATTCGGCGGGGCCTACATCCCCGAAATTCTGCACAAATGCGTGACGGATTTGCAGCATTGCTACTTGGAGGTGATGCAGGAGGAGTCGTTTAAGAAGGAGTTCAACCAGTTGCTGCGCGATTACGTGGGCCGTCCCTCCCCACTCTACTTGGCAGGGCGGCTCTCCCGGCAGACGGGCTGCAAGGTTTACTTGAAGCGGGAGGACTTGAACCACACGGGCGCACACAAGATAAACAACACGATAGGACAGATACTGCTGGCACGACGGATGGGCAAGCGCCGCATCATCGCCGAGACAGGTGCCGGCCAACACGGCTTGGCCACGGCCACGGTGTGTGCGCTCATGAACATGGAGTGTTCCGTCTTTATGGGTCACTTGGACATCGCGCGGCAGCGTCCCAACGTGGAGAAGATGGAGATGCTTGGTGCCAAGGTGGTGCCGGTCTATTCGGGCAGCGGCACGTTGAAGGACGCCACCAACGAGGCCATTCGATACTGGAGTTGCCACCCCTCTGACACTTACTACGTGATTGGCTCTACCGTCGGGCCACAC
>JAJPYP010000171.1 GCA_021204885.1 Prevotellaceae bacterium | reverse complement strand
TATTTGGAAAAAAATCGTGCTATAATGTGGTATATTTAACAAACAAATATGAAAAATGGAACATCAATAGTTTTGTTCTATAATAAAAGGGAAAAAGAATTGGTTATTTTCTTTAACGGCGCTTAACATGAAAAAGGCTGCTGACGGTTATAAAGGCTGCGGCGCGTCGGCTTCATTACGCACCGCGGCGTCGGCTCCATCACCGCTTGCCGCTTCGGGCAACAGCACCACGCCCTGCTTCTTCTTGCCGTCCATCTTGGCGACAGCGGGACGGGCGAAATGCACGTGGCGCAAATAGGCGCTCTCGTACACGGCGGGCTGTGCGTTGAGGAAGGCTTCGTTATAGATGCCGTCGCCCCGATAGGCGTTGATGGTGAAGTAGCCCACCCCGAAGGAGGTGAGGTTCTGGAAGAAGTGGGTGCCTTGGCTGGGGTCGACACGGTAGTTGGTGAGCCCGGCCTCCACGATGATGCGGGCCGCGCTGATGTTAGGCCACTTCACCGGAATACCGAGCCATGGGTCGCTGCTGCCCCAACGCCCCGGCCCGATGAGGATGTAGTTCTTCTTCTCGTCCAAGAAGCGGCGGTTCAGGCGGCCTATCTCGGCGGCTATCTCCCCGTTGTGCGAGGCGCGGTAGCCGTCGGTCTTTACATAGACCACGTCGTAAAGGTCGTTCTGTATGCCGTGTCCCAAGGAGTTGTCCGAGCGTAAGAGCAACCGCTCGGCGGGTATGGTGGAGAGGTCTTCGTCGAGCACGGCGTTGCTGTCGACAATGGGACGTATCTGCAACAGGTAGAAGGTGCCGGCCTTCTCTTGCTCGCGGCTCAGGTTGGCGGCGAACTCTATCTCCACGGGGCGGCGCATCTCGCGGGCGCCGTACTTCAATACCCATTGCAGGATGTGTGCCAGCGGGAACACGTCGTGTTGCAGGATGTTGGCAAAGGTGATGACCTTGCGTCCGCCGGGATATATGCCGTCGCGTATCACTTGGTCGAGCGGGTCGTAGGTGGAGGCGATGTAGTTGAGTGAACCGTCTTTCTCGGCCTCCTTTACAGAGAGTTTCAACAGGTTGAAGCCGTCGTCGATGGAGAAGTCTTTGCCCACGTTGCGCAGGTCCAAGGCGTAGAAGCGGGTTTGGGTCTCGCGCAGGGCTATCTCCAACTCGCTGGTCTGCAACACTTGGTGCGGATGGGCGGGCGAGAAGCGCAGGGTGAGTCCGCCGTCGACGATGTACTTGCCCAAGCCCAACGCCAAGTTGACGATGCCCTCTTCGGCCTGTTCGTCGCCTATGGGATAGTAGTTGAGCGAGCGGGCCACCCCCGACATGGAGGGGTAGTAGTGGTAACCATAGTAGTTGCCCACCACCTCTTGCAGGATGACGGCCATCTTCTCTTGGTCTATGACGTTGCTCGTGGCTTGCATGTAGGCTTTGGAATCGCGGAAGTAGACGGAGGCGTACACACCCTTGATGGCGTCGGAAAGCATGCGCAGCATCTCGTACTTGTCGTCCAAATAAGGTATCATATAGGTATTGTAGATGCCGGCGAAGGGCTGGTAATGGGAGTCTTCCAAGAGCGAGGAGGAGCGGACGGCGATGGGCGACTTCACCACGTCGAAGAAGGTGAAGAAGTCTTCCACCAAGCGGTCGGGCAGGCGGGCGTTGAGGAAGTAGCGCAGTATCACCTCGTCGGGAGAGTCGGAGAGGGCCACTTGGTAGAGGTTGTTGTTCTCCATGAACTCGTCGAACACGTCGGAGCAGAGCACCACGGTCTTGGGAATGGCGATGCGGGCGTTCTCGAACTCGTCGAGCTCGGGGTAACGCTTCACCATGTTGTCTATAAAGGCCAAGCCACGCCCCTTGCCGCCCAACGAGCCGTCGCCTATGCGGGCGAAGTTGGAGTAGCGGTCGAAGCGGTCGCGACGGAACACGGCCACCACGCCTTGGTTCTTCATCTTGCGGTACTTCACGATGGACTCGAAGATGATGCGCCGGTGCGCGTCCACGTCTTGCAGGTTGTTCCATGTGATGGACTTGAGGAACTCGGCCACGGGGAACATGGCGCGTGAGTTGAGCCAACGGCTCACGTGGTTGCGGCGTATGTGGTAGAGGAACGACTCGGCGGGAACGGCGAACAGGATGTTCTGCAACTCTTTGAGGTTCTTCACGCGGGCTATCTCCTCCATGGTGTCGGGGTTGCGGAAGATGAAGTCGCCGAAGCCGAAGTTGTCGGAGACCACGCGGCGCAAGTCCACGTCCACCTTCTTGGAGCTCTTGTCGATGAAGGCGGCTTCGTACTTGGAGGCGTAGACCATGTTCTCCGTCTCGCTCGACTGGATGATAAGCGGCACGAAGGGGTCTTGCTCGCGTATGGTGGCGCAAAGCTTGATGCCGGCCAGCGGGTCTTTGGCACCGCCGTCTGCAAGGGGGAAGCGCACGTCGGTGATTACACCCAAGATGTTGTTCTTGTATTTGGTGTAGATGTCGATGGCCTCTTCGTATGTACGTGCCAATACGATCTTGGGACGGCCGCGCATGCGCAACGTGCGTTGGTGGGCGTTGAGCGCCTCGGTGGAGAACTCCTGACTCTGCTTCAACACGAACTTGTAGAGGTTGGGCAGGATGGAGGAGTAGAAGCGGATGCTGTCTTCCACCAACAAGATGGTCTGCACACCCACCTCGCCCACGTCGTGTTCCAAGTTCATCTTGTCCTCTATCAACTTGATGATGGAGACGAGCAGGTCGGTATTGCCCAACCAGCAGAACACGTTCTCGAAAGGGCTCAAGTCTTCGTTGGCGATGCGCCGGGTGATGCCGTGGCTGAACGGCGTCAATATGACCATAGGTATCTGCCGGTACACGTTCTTGATGCGGCGTGCCAAGTCGAAGCCTTCGTCCTCGCCTGTGCCGGGCATGCAGATGATGAGGTCGTAAGGCGTGTGGCCCAGCTCAGTGATGGCCTCCTCGTAGGTGGACACCTGCGTGAAGCAAGGCGGATAGCGCAAGGAGAGCGACGTGTATTCGTTGAATATCTTCTCGTCGATGCGGCCGTCGTCCTCCAACATGAAGGCGTCGTAGGGATTGGCTATCAAGAGTACGTTGAAGATGCGCCGCGTCATCAGGTTGGTGAACTGCGTCTCTTGGAAATAGAGCTGGTTCAATTTATATTTGCTGAGCATGGTAGTAGGGTAACCGGTTGTTGTTTTCTGCCGGCAAATATACAACAAAGATGGTTATCAAGGCCACGAAAAGGGCGTATTCGTACAAGCCTTTATACAACCATGCCCCCGAGGGCAGGTTGAACCGCTTTCGGGGGCACTTTGTAGCTACATGCCTTGCGGTTTACCGCAGGCCGTGCGTGCTTATTTGCTCAAGATAGCCATCGTATCGGATGCGATCATCAGCTCCTCGTCGGTGGGAATGACAACCACCTTCACCTTGGAGTCGTCGGCAGAGATAATGGCCTCCTCGCCCCGTGTCTTGTTGCGCTCGGCACACATCTTGATGCCCATGAACTCCAAGTCCTTGCACACTTCGGCACGGCACTCCGACTGGTTCTCGCCCACACCACCGGTAAAGACGATGATGTCCACACCACCCATGGCGGCGGCGTAGGAGCCCACGTACTTGCGTATGCGGTAGAAGTACATCTTCTTGGCCAAGATGGCTCGCGGATTGCCGGCTGCGGCGGCCACATCCAACTCACGCATGTCGCTCGACACGCCCGACACGCCCAACACACCGCTCTTCTTGTTGAGCAACGCCGATACGCCGGCGGCATCCAAGCCCTCTTTCTCCATGATGAACGTGACGGCACCCGCGTCGATGTCGCCGCTGCGCGTACCCATCATCAAGCCCTCGAGCGGGGTAAGACCCATGCTGGTATCCATGCACTTGCCATACTTGATGGCGGATACCGACCCGCCGTTGCCGATGTGGCAGGTGATGATCTTCACCGTCGCGGGGTCAACGCCCAAGAACTCGCACACACGGTGCGATACATAGCGGTGGGAGGTTCCGTGGAAGCCATAACGACGCACGGCATACTTCTGGTAGAGCTCGTAAGGCACGGCGTACATATAGGCATAGTCGGGCATCGTCTGGTGGAAAGCCGTGTCGAACACGCCTATCTGCGGCACATTGGGCAAGATGGCCGATATGGCGTTCACACCCTTCAAGTTGGCGGGGTTATGCAGCGGGGCCAAGTCATTGCAGGCGGTAAAGGCGTCGAGCACCTCCTTGGTAAGCAATACCGACTCGCTGAACTTCTCGCCGCCGTGCACCATGCGGTGGCCTACGGCATTGATCTCGTCCAACGACTTGATGGCGCCATACTCCGCGCCGGTGAGCGTCTGCAAGATGAACTCCACGCCCGAGGTATGTTCGGGAATGTCCTTCTCCAAGATCTTCTTCTCCCCGCCGGGCAACGTCAGCTTCAAGAAAGAGCCCTTCAACCCTATCTTCTCGATGCCGCCTTGGGCGATGACCTTCTTGTAGTCCATGTCAAACAACTTGTATTTGATGGACGAGCTACCACAATTCAATACTAATACTTTCATGTCGCTATCTCCGGTTTAAACGTCGTGTATCAAGCCTTCTTGGCGGCAATCGCTTGGTTGGCCGTGATGGCGATCATGTGGTAAACATCCTCTACCGAGCAGCCGCGCGACAGGTCGTTGACCGGACGGGCGATACCTTGCAGTACCGGGCCGATGGCCTCGGCATGGCCCAAGCGTTGTACCAACTTGTAGGCGATGTTGCCCACTTCCAAGTTGGGAGCCACCAATACGTTGGCATGTCCCGCGATGGCCGAACCCGGCGCCTTGCTGGCACCTACCTTGGGTACCAAGGCGGCATCGGCCTGCAACTCCCCGTCGATGGGGATTTCGGGAGCCATCTGTTGTGCCAGCTTCACGGCCTCCACCACCTTGTCCACCACCTCATGGCTGGCAGAGCCTTTCGTGGAGAAGCTCAGCAAGGCCACCTTCGGGTCAAGGCCGGCTACCGCTTGGGCGGTGCGGGCGGTGCAGACGGCAATCTGGGCCAGCTGGGCGGCATCGGGCATCGGTGTAACGGCCACGTCGCCCATTACCAACACGCCGTCCTTGCCATACTCCGGAGCCTGCGTCAAGAGCAACATGGCACCCGACACGCACGTGATGCCCGGAGCGGTCTTGATAATCTGCAATGCCGGACGCAGCACGTTGCCGGTGGTATTGCGGGCACCTGCCAACTGGCCGTCGGCATCGCCGCTCTTGATCATGAGGCAACCTAAATAGAGCGGGTCGAGCACCAACTTGCGGGCCTCTTCAATGGTCATGCCCTTTTTCTTGCGCAACTCGCACAGCAGCTGTGCATACTCCTCTTTCTTAGGATGGTTCTCGGGGTCGATGATGGTGGCCATGCCGATGTTCTCCAAGCCCCATTTCTTGGCACACTCGTTAATTTCGGCGGGGTTACCTAATAAGATAAGGTCAGCCACGCCATCCGCCAATGCTTGGTTGGCGGCTTTCAAGGTGCGTTCTTCCGTTCCTTCGGGAAGAACAATGCGTTGGCGGTTCGCTTTCGCACGCCCAACGATTTCATTAATTAATCCCTGCATAGTGTTAATTTATAGAGTTAATAGTAAGATTATCCCGGTATCACGCTGGCAAAGGTAAACAATTTTATCTTAAAGCGATGCAGATTGAGCGCCATTCTTTACCTTTGCCGGTCAAACAATCATATAAAAAATCTAAACCGGCGGTGCGCTTGCCGCGCATCCCTTTCATAGAAAACCCATGAGCAAAGCAGTCATCATCGTTTCAGGAGGCATGGACTCCGTCACCCTGCTGCACGACAAGCAGGCCGAGATAGCCTTGGCCGTCACCTTCGACTACGGCAGCAACCACAACCGGCGCGAGATAGCTTGTGCCAAGTACCACTGTGCCGCGTTGGGCATCAAGCACCTTGTCATCCCCTTGGCCTTCATGCACCGATACTTCAAGTCGGCCCTATTGCAGGGTGCCGACGCCATTCCCGAAGGCCACTATGCCGATGAGAACATGGCGGCCACCGTGGTGCCTTTCCGCAACGGCATCATGCTGGCCATCGCCGCTTATTTATAGCCATCTCACGTTATTTAACTATTACAGCCCTTCACCCCACAAGCACGTCTCACGCCAAATCACTACCTTTGCCCCCGCTAAACCAAACCCTGAAAGATTTCGTATGATTCCATTCAAAGACATCACACCCGCCGACCGCGAGGCCATCACCGCCTTCACGCTATGCAGCCCCCGAAGAAGCTGCGACTACTCGTTCGCCAACATGTGCAGCTGGCGTTTCCTCTTCGGCTCCCGATATGCCATCCATGAGGGCTTCCTGCTTGTCAAGTACCAAGTACACGGCATGCCCACCTACATGCTGCCCTTGGGCGAGGGCGATTTGCGCCGCATGATAGAACTCCTTATGACCGATGCCCGCGAGCAAGGCGTGCCCTTCATCATGTCGGGCATCTGCAGCGAAGTGATTCCCAAGATAGAAGCGTTGCTGCCCGGACGGTTCACCTTCACCACCGACCGCGACTTGGCCGACTACGTTTACCTGCGTGCCGACCTGGCCACCTTGGCCGGCAAGAAGCTGCAACCCAAGCGCAACCATGTGAACAAGTTCAAGCGCACGTACAGGTATGAGTACACCCCCATCACACCGGAGCGCATTCCCGAATGCCTCGAGTTGGAAGCCGAGTGGTGCAAGGCCAACAACTGCGACCAACAAGAGGGTACCGGCAACGAGCGCCGCGCCTTGGAGTACGCCCTGGGGCACTTCGACGAGTTAGGGCTTATGGGCGGCATCCTGCATGTAGAGGGACGCATCGTGGCCTTCACCTTCGGCTCGCCCATCAACCACGACACCTTCGACGTACACGTGGAGAAGGCAGACACCGCCATCGACGGTGCCTACGCCATGATTAACCGCGAGTTCTCCAACCACGTGCCTGACCGCTATATTTATATGAACCGCGAAGAAGACCTCGGCATCGAAGGCCTGCGCAAGGCCAAGCTCTCCTACCAGCCCGCCCGCCTGTTGGAGAAATACGTGGCACGGCTTAAAGACGAAAGCCAAGCAGACCCCATCGCCGCCGCCGATTTCCGCATGGAGGCAGAATAAAACAAAAGATGAACGGGAACGACAGCCTGCGCGAGCAAGTCAAGGCACTCTGGAAACGGTGCTTTACAGACGGCGACGCCTTCACCGACCTCTACTTCCACCTGCGCTACAGCGACGACATCAACCTCTGCCTGCAAGAGGACGGCCATGTAGTCTGCGCCCTGCAACTGCTTCCCTACGCCCTCACCTTCCATGGCACGATGTTGAAAGCCGACTACGTATCGGGAGCCTGTACCCACCCCGACCGTCGCCGGCACGGGCTGATGCGGGAGCTCCTGAAGCAATCCTTCCAGCACTCCTACGAGAAGGGCGTAGACCTCTCCTTCCTGATACCCGCCGAGCCATGGCTCTTCGACTACTACGCCCGCTCCGGCTACGCCCCCGTGTTCCACATCACCCGCCGCCTGCACATAGCCGGCCGGCACCCCGCGCCCCTTACGCACGGCCTCCACGTGGCCCACACCGACCAATACAGCCCCGCCCTCTACCGTTACCTCACCCGCAAGCAAATGGAACGCCCCTGCTGCATCCTCCACACCGAAGAAGACTTGCACGTGGTAATAGCCAACCTGCGACTCTTCGGCGGCGCGGTCTATACACTGTGCGGCGACGGGAATGGGAAAGCCGTCGCCTTGGCCGTAGTCTTTCCCACTGAAACCGACGGCCTTACCGTAGGCGAGCTTCTTGCCGACAGCGATGCCCTCGAAACCTGCTTGCTCGACGCCATCTGCCAAGAACGCGGAGTCAACTCCCTCTCGGTGGAGACCCCGCCCCGACCCGATGCCCCTTGCCTGCGCCTTGGCATGGCCCGCATCGTCCGCGCCCTTCCCATCGTGCAACGCCACGCCGCCGCCCACGCGGAAACCACGCGAACCTTCTACCTTGTCGATAACGAGGTAACCGCCAACACCGGCCTGTACATCTTGGAACGCGGCACCTGCCGGTTCCGTCCCGGGCAACTCCACCAAGCAGATGTCCCCACCATCGGCCCGGCCGAGCTCACCTGTCGCCTCTTCGCCCCGCTTCAACCCTACATGAGCTTGATGCTGAATGAATGAATGAACGGGGATTGCCCCGGTACTTTACAAATCGGCTTCGTGGGGAAGGCCAAGTCCTGTCTTCCCCAAAGAGCGGGTGCTTTCCTGCCGTTTAGGCCATGTTGTCTTGATATTTCGCAATCGCTTCCAACCCCGTCCAAAGGGCGCCAAAATGGGCGGTTTTGTCAGATTGACAGCAGTTTCTTGGAATATCATAGCATATTGTCGTGGCGGTAGATGGATTGTATGGCAATCTTCCAAATTTACCAATCGGCGGAATCTAACGATAGTATTCCTTAGGTGCTAAGGATAGTATTCGTTAGGGTGAAAGGATAGTATTCGTTACACTTTGTCAAATGCATTCGTTAGACCCTAAGGAATGCATTGATGAGGTCGTAAAAAACACATTCCATGCACCCCAAGAAATGGGGTCTTGTCAAGATACGCGGAAGATGGACAGGCTCGTTCCCCGCATGCCTCTATCTTCGTGCTTCGAAGTGGCTCAAAGGCTTGCATGGGAGTTCAGGGATGGACCCGTTGGGTCGACTCACGTGTGTAGTATTATGAGGCCTATTCGTAATGAAAGCGAAGGGGATGTGTCGAAAGACACATCCCCTTCGGGGAGGCTTGGTCGGCCTAAAGGCCTCCGAAGTGCTTAATTCAAGTATCTACCCCCTACTCTTCTTTATTTCACGGATTCAGGCGCTTCCACCTTCTTCCTTGGTTTCCTTCCGGGCTTGCCGGGGGCTTTCTTGGGCGCTTTCTCCACCACTTCCTTTACCTCGCCTTTCTGGGCCTTCTCCAAGTCGTGGTGCAACTCTTCAATCTCCTTGCCTTGGTTGCGGATGGTGGTGAGCAGGGCGTTGAGCTCTTCGTTGTCGATGTCGACCGGATAGAGGGAATCGACCCGCTTGATGAAGTCGCCCAAGATGTTCATGTAGTTGGTGAAGGCATCGTAAGGCGACTCGTAGATGCCACGGTTCAGCTTGATGACGCTGTCTTTGGTGGTCATGAAGCGGAAGTTGTTGCTGGCTTGCAGGTAGTCCCAGTCTTGCTTGATGCGGCGGTCGTCGCAGATGTGCACGCGCTCGGCCACGCCGTAGAGCTTGTTGAACGCCTCGCGCTGCATCACGTTGCCCAACCAGCAGCTGGTGTCGCGCTCCTCGTCGTTCCATGAAGTGGGATAAGGCACGTCTAATTGTGATACCGACTTGAGCTTGGTGCACACTTCCGAGGGGAAGGAGAAGGTGATGCCTTTCTCCTTGGCGGCTGCGGGCAAGGCCTTGAGGAACTCCAAGATGTTGGAGGAGAGCGGCTGGTAGATACCCAAGGCGCACAGCTCCATGAAGATGTTGATTACTTGCTCGTCTTCGGGCAGGGCGTTTATCCAGTTGATGTAGGTGTCGGCGAAGAGCGGGTATTCGTTCCAGTCGGCGTTGGAGAAGCGCAGGCTGATGTCGTCGGAGAACTTGTAGTCGCGCACGAGCAGCTTCAACTTGGGATTGAGGGCGCAGTGGTACAGGTAGTGCGGGCTCTTCCAGCCCATGATGTGCTTGGCACCTTCGGTAAGCATGCCCTTGAAGCCCATGTCGGCGGCCATCGCGCCTATCTCGTCGCTGTAAATCAAGCTGGAGTTGCGCAGCACTTTGGGCGTCTGGCCGAATATCTCTTTCATCTTGGCGCTTTGGCGCATAACCTCTTCCTTGAAGCACTCCTCGTTGGCCAAGGAGGCAAGTCCGTGTGAGTAGGGCTCGGCGAGGAACTCGCAGCAACCGGTATCGTTCAACTGGTGCAAGAGGTCCAATACGGCAGGCGCGTGGATTTGGAGCTGTTCCAAGGCCACGCCCGAAATGGAGATGCCTACCTTGAAGGCGCCGCCCGAATTCTTGGCCATCTCGATGAGGGCGTTCAGTGACGGGATGTAGGAGCGCTCGGCCACATCGTTGATGCTGGTCTCATTGGCGTAATCGTCGTAGTAGTAGTGGT
>JAJPYP010000177.1 GCA_021204885.1 Prevotellaceae bacterium | reverse complement strand
AGAGCATCTACGTAAGTATCTACACCGAAGACGCTTATACTTGGAGCTGGGCTACTTTGGATGAATTGAAAGAAATCGATTCTACCATCGATTCCAAGGCTACCGAGTTGCCGTACTCAACGACGTTGACTTATGGTGAGGATAATTCTGATAACCTCAACATCAAGTACATCCTTGGTACAAGCTTGAAGGATAGCAGGTACAATGCCATCGGTTTGGTTTACGAACTCGATAGTGATTATACCGGTCCTTATGAGAACAGCATTGCTCTTGACGATGATGCTCACCCGCAGGCTACGCTCACCACGAATGAGAACGGTCTTGACGAGTACTTCGATGTATCGATTGACAGTTCTACCGGTGACATTACCTTCACCCAGAAGTCTGAAGATACCAACCCGATGGGTGATGTTCCTTCGACGTTGACCATCAACTGCGTTGATTCCTACGGACACCCTGTAGTTATCACGCTGCCGATGACCGTAGCGAAGCGCTAAACCTATACACCCTGCGCAGCGGCTGCTTCCCCTTTAGTGGGAAGCGGCTCCTGCCGGGGATAGGATTGGTGAATACGGCATGAACCATTTTAGTTGAATGAATTTGTTCATTTCATCATAAAAGTTTTGTTTATCTGTATTAGAATTATGTATCGAGGCGTTCATGTGAATGAACGCCTCGATTGTTTTTTATACATCCATACGAATACTTTAAGAATGCTTTTCAAAAGGATTATATCGCTACCTTTAACAGAAGACGCGCTTGCGGTTCCAAAGGAATGCGTATCTTTGCATGTCGGAGATAAGTGACTATAAATAAAACGATTAAAACAAAATGATTATGTTAGAATTGAAAGAAGTATTGAATGAGTTCAAGTTGAGTGATGACTCGCGGAAAGCAATTCTTCAAGGGGATGCAGATGCACCACAAGAGTTTGTAGATATTGCCGAGGTTGCATTGGCCGGGCATATTGAAGTCAAAGTCAATGGCGAGGTAGTTAAAGAAATCAGCCCCACATGCATTGAGTTCTATTATCATGAAGAGCAAGCGGATGGTATTAAGGATTATATTGTTTACCATCGTAATAAAGATAAGGTTGAGATAAAAGATAAAAAGAAGAGACCAGAACCGGTGCCGTTGTTTCCTTTTGGCTTGTTGAATAATCATCAGTCTGGCATAGATATTACGTTCGAGCATGAAAGTCCAAAGGGAACCTTAATCCGTGCGTCTATGCTCATTCGCGAGTTCACCGTAAATAACGGCAAACCCGAAACTCGCTCTACATACATTTACAATCATCTATACCAACAATCCTTATTCCAAGATATATCCGTTAAATGGGTGGATGGTGAGAAAGAAGTTAAAGTTATATCTTCTGCACGTAAGAATGTCGCTCAATTTGATAAAGATGGGAATAGAACAAAAGAGAAAGATTCACGTAAATGGCAATTCAGAAAGGAGTAAAATGATAAATGATGTCGATACGAATGTAGTCTATCTCTCTTCTTGGCTTAAATCGGATTATCCAGCTTTCTACAATGAACTGGCAGGCTTGTTACAGAGTAACGGCATAGCATGCCATCTGTTGGAAGGCACGAATGATATTTGGGCACGCGATTACATGCCCATACAGATCTATGAGGACTACTTCGTGCAGTATGTCTATAACCCTAACTACTTGCAAAAATGCCGGCAATATATAACAGATACAACACCTATTTGCAAGGAACTGGGTATAGAGTGCCACACGACAGACTTGGTGATTGACGGGGGCAACGTGGTGAAAGCCGGCAAGTACGTCATTATGACGGAGAAGGTATATAAAGAGAATAAGCAATACACTAAAGAGGAGATTGACGAGAAGCTAAGGGCGTTATTCTGTTGCGACCTTATCATGCTGCCTTGGGATAGGACGGAGAAGTATGGCCATGCAGACGGCATCGTCAAGGCGATGAATGACGATACCGTATTAATGACCAATTACAGTGACTTCGATGCCGACATGGCAGCCTCTTTCGAGCAGATACTAAGCCGGTATTTCAGTGTGGAGAAACTACACTACACTGTAACTGAAAAGCACAAGAACAGTTGGGCGTACATCAATTTCTTGCGTGTGGGCAACGTCATTATCCTCCCCGCTTTAGGCATTCCAGAAGATAAGCAGGCTCTTGAACAAATCGAGCAATACTATTCCGAATGCAAGGTGCTTCAACTTGACGCATCGGAAATCGTCAAGGAAGGCGGGGCGTTGAATTGCATTACTTGGAATATAAGGCAAGACATACAAGTAGCCGAAGCGAAAGCGTGAGTGAGAGGATATTGTGGCTCACCCGATAATTATCGGTGATAAGCCTACGTCCTCTGCAAGCCCTGTCAACCACCCTCTTCGGGCAAAGGGATGATTGTGCAAGAGCGAAGCCTTCGGAAGGGGATGTGTCAAAAGACACATCCCCTTCCGAAGGCTTCGCTCCCATTACGAACCAGCCTCATGGTACTACCCCATCAGTCGACCCCTCGCCTATTCATAGAACCTCATGAGCAACTTGTTGAGCCAACGCCAGCGGAAGCGGAACCAGCGGCGGGTGCTGACTTGCTTGCCGCCGAAGCGCAGCACGAACTCGCGGTAGCCGTGGTAACGGAAGGGAAGACCCACATCCATGAACTCAAGGTGGCTGTAGCCACGGCGCTTGGCATCGGTAAGGGCGTACCACACGGCAAGAATGCCGGGATATTGCAGGGCGTAACGCTTGCGCAGCCCGCCACTGAACCAAAGGTAGGCGGTATCGTTGGCGTAGACACAGGCACTGCCGCCTATGACCTTGCCCTTATAGGTAACGATGAAGATGCGGCTTAGCCCCTCTTCGAGTTGCTTGCCCAACTGGTAGAAGAAGTGCGGGCTTGGCAGGTGGCGGCGCGGCTTGCTGGAATAATGGCGGCGTATCATGCGGGCAAAGGCGGCTATCTCTTCGGCGGTATCGGCCTCGTGCACCACGGCACCGTTCTTCAAGCCTTTGCGCACTTGCCGCACGCGCGAGGCGCTGAACCGGTCTTCGGGACGGCCGACGCTGTGCAACGAGTTGTACACACGCGCCCAGTTGATGGGGAAGTAACTGTGCTGCCGGAAGGCGCGGTAGCCGAACATGGCATCGGTCAGGTTGCGGAACTCGATAAGGAAGGCGGAGCGCAAGGCCTCGTCGGTGAGCCTGCCAAGCAGTTCGGCAAAGAGTATCTCATGGTCGGTCTTGTCGGTAAAGTATTCGCCTGCGCCATACACTTCACACCGCTTGATGATGCCGGGCGGGAACAGGCGCACGCTCTTCCTTACCACGCCAAGGAGCTTGGCCAATGGCACGCCTTCATCGGTAGCGACCACCATGATGGGGCTATAGCCCGGCGTGGCCTCGTAAAGACGGAACAACGCGGTGGAGTGGAACGTGTCTGTACCGGGCAATGGGGGCAGCGCGTCGGCATGGTAATATGTTGTGAGTTTCAATGGCATTGGCGCAAATTTAAAAAATAATCTCGTATCTTTGCGCGTATAAACAAGATTATTGATGTTTCACGTATCCCGTTAAACAGTTTGAATGTATGGCAAACTTTAGCGAATTGATTAAGACCCGCCGCAGCATGCGGAAGTTCACCGATGAGGAGCTGACTGCCGACGAGGTGGCCGCCTTGATGCGTGCCGCCTTGATGGCACCCACCTCGAAGCGTGCCAACTCGTGGCAATTCATCGTGGTGGACGACAAGGAGACGTTGCAGCAGCTCTCGCGCTGCAAGGAGAACGCCTCCTGGTTTATAGCCGGTGCCGCCATCGCCGTCGTGGTGATGGCCGACCCCATGGCAAGCGACGTATGGATAGAAGACGCGGCCATCGCCTCCATTTACCTGCAACTGCAAGCCGAGGATTTGGGCTTGGGCAGTTGCTGGGTACAAGTGCGCGAGCGCGTCACGGCCGACGGCACGCCATCGGGCGAGTATATACGGCAGTTGCTTGACATTCCCCAGCCCTTGCAGGTGTTGAGCGTCATCGCCATCGGCCACAAGGGAATGGAGCGCAAGCCCTTCAACGAGGAGCATCTGCAATGGGAGAAGATACACTTGAACAAGTATGGAGGCAAATAAGAAACAGCTACTTGATACAAGCGTCGTCTTTATCGGTGCGGGCAACTTGGCTACGTGGTTGGCCAAGGCCATGCATGCCAAAGGCTACCGCATCGTGCAGGTGTACAGCCGCACGGAGGAGTCGGCACGCACGCTCGCCGAAGCGATAGGCGCGTCATATACCACCGACTTGGGCGCGGTTGTAAACGATGCCGGGCTTTACATCTCGGCGTTGAAGGACGATGTATTGGAAGCGCTTATCCCGCAGATGGTAGCCGGCCGTGAAAAGGCGCTTTGGGTGCATACCGCCGGCAGCCTGCCCATGAGCGTATGGTATAAGAAGGCGGAGCGTTACGGCGTGCTTTACCCGTTGCAGACCTTCAGCAAGCTACGGGCGGTGGACTTCGCACAGATACCCATCTTCATCGAGGCACGTAGAGCAGAAGACTTGCGCTTCTTGCACGCGCTGGCAGCGTCTCTCTCGCAGGCGGTGTATGAAGCCGACTCGGAAACGCGCAAAGGGCTGCACTTGGCCGCAGTCTTTGCAAGCAACTTCACCAACCACCTCTATGCCATGGCCGAAGAGCTGCTTAAAAGATACGGCTTGCCTTTCAAGGTGCTCTTGCCGCTTATCGACGAGACGGCACGCAAGGTACACGAGCTTGCCCCGCACGACGCGCAGACAGGCCCTGCCATGCGCGGCGACGAACGCATTATGGAGCTGCACGAGGAGATGTTGGCGCATGACGAGCGGTTGGGACTGTTCTACAGCATACTGAGCGCGAGCATTTACGACGACGCACATCCCGAACCATTGGCGGCTGATGTGGAGAACGAAGAGGAAGACGACTTCAATGAGAAGGATATAAATTGCGGTCTCCCTGAAATCGATATAGAAGATTTATAAACAGGAAGTAAGAAGCGAGCAACCATGAGTACCATTCCCTACGATTTGAAGAAGATAAAGGCGTTGGCCTTCGATGTGGACGGCGTGCTAAGCAGCAACACCATCACCATGAACAGCGAGGGAGAACCGATGCGCACCATCAACATCAAAGACGGCTATGCGTTGCACTTGGCCGTGAAGATGGGTGTGCCCGTAGCCATCATTACGGGCGGCAACACGATGGCCGTGCGCAAGCGTTTCCTCATGTTGGGCTTGCAGCCGGAGAACATCTATTCGGGCGCGGCCTACAAGATAAACGAGTACCGCGACTTCCGCGACCGATACGGCCTGAAAGACGAAGAGATACTCTACATGGGCGACGACATTCCCGACTTGGAAGTGTTGCAGACGTGCGGTCTGCCTTGCTGCCCCAAAGACGCCGCACCCGAGGTAAAGGCGGTGGTGCGTTACATCTCCCACTGCGAAAGCGGCGGCGGATGCGGACGCGACGTGATAGAGCAGGTACTCAAAGTGCAAGGCCTTTGGATGGCCGACGAGCGGGCGTTCGGGTGGTAAACGATTAACCAAGACCGTTATGTTGGATAACTTGAAAGGATACCAAGTGATATTAGCCTCGAACTCGCCGCGCCGCAAGGAGCTGCTGGCAGGATTGGGCATTGCCTACGAAGTGCGCACGCTGACCGATGTGGACGAGTCCTATCCCGATACGCTGCAAGGAGCTGACATACCTTTATATATATCGCGCGAGAAGGCGAACGCTTACCGCGCGTTGCTCAAGCCCGGCGAACTGATGATTACCGCCGATACCATTGTGTGGTTGGATGGCCGTGTGCTGGGCAAGCCGCACGACCGTGAGGAAGCCATGCAAATGTTGCGTGCCCTTTCCGGCCGCACGCACGAAGTCTTTACAGGCGTAAGCCTTACCACCACCGAATGGCAACGCAGCTTTGCCGCCCAAACGGCGGTAACCTTCGCCACCCTCACCGAAGAGGAGATTACTTGGTATGTAGACCGCTTCCGTCCGTTAGATAAAGCAGGTGCCTACGGCGTGCAGGAGTGGATAGGCTTTATCGGCGTAACGCATATCGCCGGCAGCTATTACAACATCATGGGGTTGCCCGTGCAAAGGCTCTACAAGGAGTTGCAGGCGGTGCCCGCCATCGGGTGATATATGGAATGAGCCATGAGGCCGATATTACGTGCTATTAATTATTCCATTTTGCGCATATCTTATATTCGTAAAGCCCCTTATTGCAATTTCTTTTGCGAATGATTATTGAATCAATGTCTGAATAACCTAAATTGTTCAGCATTGTTTTCACTATACTATCAGTTTTTACGTAGTTGCCGTAGAAAGAAGAATTGCCCAAAATGTAGTTTATTTCCGCACCATCATTTAATTTGTATCTAAGATTAGATAAATGAAGCTGTAAGTCATCAAAGAACTTCAAGACATAATGTGACAGCAATACTCCATTTTTATTGTCGCTATGTTTAATATCCATGCATATATCAAGTAATTCTTGTGGTAGGTTTTTGTTCTCGTTCTGCCACGTCATTAATTTGCTTGTAGCCGCACCCCATGTACCTCCGATAGCCTTCCAATCCAACTCCCCAGCTTGTTCTCCTGTCTGTAAGAAGCCAAGCCAATACATATATGGTCTTAACTCACGTATATAACTAATTCTATTGGGATAAGGCGGCGAAGTGATAACCAAGTCATATTTATTATCCTCACAATCCATTATCCGCGAATCACCTTGTACGATTATAGCCTGGCCTTTAAGTGTTTTATCGGCAGAACAGATAATAAGTTCAAGAATAGCCTTATACATACGCTTGATTTCCGTAAACTCATAAATTATCGGTTTATCTTTGAAAGATACGGAAATGTGATTAAAATCAGCCGCAGAAGATTCAATTACCAATCTCGCGAAAGCAATCCATAAAAGGTTATAAACACCATGATTAGTCGGCAGGCCCCATACTGTACGGATATATTTATGCAATGTGGCAAGAGACAATAGCGTTCCCTCATCCCACCATCGCTCAATATTTCTCATTGGAGGAATCCATACATTTCTCTTATCTTGTTCAAGCGATAAATCCTTTAAGTCCGATAAAACGTTTATTATAAGCGAATGCAATTCATCACTGTCAAATTTCTCAGACTTTATCTTGGAGAACCACACCAAGAATGGATTAATGTCATACAAATAACAAGTCATTCCCATTTCCGCGGCAACTATTCCTGTCGTCGCTGTACCACAAAACGGGTCTATAATCAAACCATCAAAAGAACTATTCCCAAATAAACTGTCATGCTGAAGAATCTCTTGCACCAATTTAATGGAATAGGCTGGAGTCAAACGCAACCATCCATGCCTTCCGATTTTTGAGTTATACTTAAATGTATAGTCACTTCGCTGTTTCATCTACGCTAAAAAGGGTCTTAAGAACATTGTTTACCACTTGTTTGATTTCCGATGAATTTCTTTCAAAGAAATAGGCCAAATCAAACATGAGTACTTCATCACAGAACTTGAATAAGGAAGAAAGGGCATCTCCTTCTAAGTTCCCGACAAGGACTCCACATTTACCATTACGATAGCGAAGTTCTATATCCTTATCTATTTGTGAAGAAAATATCATAAATACAGGTAAGTAGTTATAGGAATAGGCAACAGCTGCATTATCTAAATCTCCATTTTGACGCTTACTGTCCTTGCTTTTATATCCTTGTCTTACTTCGAAGACGGCACCGTTCAACTGTCTGATATTAACTTCAAGTTTGCTCATAAGATCATAAATCCATTGTTCTGCTTTACTTTTTACATTTGGATTCTTGATTTCATTTAGTTCAATACGTCCATCAAGTGCCAAGTATTTGTCTTTTCCAGCTTTTGTCTTTGTCGTATAACCCCATTGAGAATAGGAATAATCATCATACTTGGCTTGTTCAAATATGATTTGCCGAAAGATTCTCTCACAGCCTATTCCTATTTGTCGATAAATGGAAGTCATACTTCCCGCAGCTTTGTGGGCAGTGTACATATAAGGTGTATTTAAACCAATCCACGAATAAAAGGGATCCCGACCATATAAGTCAAGAAAATCTTGAATACTATACCCTTTCGATGAAGAATCTCCAAAATGTGGTTTATAGTTTACACATTCTCGAATAGGAGTTACAAATAGTTCTACAAGTTTGTTGTTGTCCATGTGTATATATAAAATATAGCGACGCTACTCTTTGGCAAAGTTATGTAATTTGTTTGAGAGTTGCAAAATAAATGAGCAGCTCTACGCTTATACCAACTTCTCGTAAGCTATCCTTACCCCTTTCGTGTAATACACCTCCCCGCAAAAGCTGAAGCCCAAGGCGGTGAAGGCTTTCTGCATATAAATGTTGTCGTAACTGGTGTCGACACGGAAGCTGTGCACGCCTTTGGCAGCGGCCAAGGCAGCCACTTCTTGCATGAAGCGGGTGGCGATGCCTTGCCGTTTCACCTCTTCCGCCACAGCCAAGCGGTGCAGCACTACGTATGGCAAGCCCTCGGTGAGCCACTTCCCTTTGATGGCATCATACACAGGCTCGCCGGTAAAGACGACGGCACCGTAGGCGATGACCGTGCGGCCGTCGTGCAACACGTAACCCACATGGCGCTCTATATCCTCGATGATGTGCTCCATGGCGGGATAGGTCTCGTCCCATTGTATGCTGCCCAAGCGCTCCATCTGCCGACGGGCTTGGTTCATGATAACCATGACGCGCTCCTCTTCGCCCTGCACCGCTTCCCTGAAAACCATCTCCATACGCCTGCCGTTTTATACCGCTTATCTTACCCCATCCGCACGCCGTTCACCTCACGCCCCGTACAGCCGCGCCTTGAGCGACTTGATGTGGTCGGACGTGATGTATTCGTCATACTCCATAAGTTTGTCGATGATGCCGTTCGGGGTAAGCTCGATGATACGGTTGGCCACCGTCTCGATGAACTCGTGGTCGTGCGAGGAGAAGAGAATGTTTCCTTTATACACCTTCAAGTTGTTGTTGAAAGCCTGTATGGACTCCAAGTCGAGGTGGTTGGTGGGCGTGTCTAATATCAGGCAATTGGCATTACGCAGCTGCATGCGGGCTATCATGCAACGCATCTTCTCGCCGCCTGAGAGCACGCGGGCGCTTTTCAACACCTCGTCGCCCGAAAAGAGCATGCGCCCCAAGAAGCCCTTCATGTAGACTTCGTTGCCCTCGCCGAACTGGCTGAGCCACTCCACCAAGTTGAGGTCGGTGTCGAAGAAAGCGGTGTTGTCCAACGGCAGGTAGGCGGTGGTGATGGTGACACCCCAGTTGAACGTGCCGCTATCGGGCTGTATATGGCCGTTGAGTATCTCGAAGAGCGAAGTCATGGCACGCGGGTCGTGAGAGAGGAAGACAATCTTATCGCCCTTCTGCACGGTGAAGTTCACGTCGCGGAAGAGCGGCGTGCCGTCTTCCAAGCACTTGGAGAGGCCGCTTACCTCGAGTATCTGGTTGCCCGGCTCACGGGCGGGCGTGAAGATGATGCCGGGATACTTGCGCGAGGAAGGACGTATCTCCTCCACGGTGAGCTTCTCCAACATCTTCTTGCGGCTGGTAGTCTGCTTGCTCTTGGCCACATTGGCGCTGAAACGGCGAATGAACTCCTCCAACTCCTTGCGCTTCTCCTCCACCTTGGCTTTCTGGTTCTGCAACTGCCGCAAGGCCAACTGGCTGGATTCATACCAGAAGCTGTAGTTGCCCGCGAAGAGGTTTATCTTGCCGTAGTCGATGTCGACCGTATGCGTGCACACCGAGTCCAAGAAGTGGCGGTCGTGGCTTACCACAAGCACGGTGTGCTCGAAGTTGGAAAGATACTCTTCCAACCAAGTCACCGTGTCCATGTCCAAGTCGTTGGTGGGCTCGTCTAAAAGCAAGTTGTCGGGGTTGCCGAAGAGGGCTTGCGCCAACATGACACGCACCTTCTCCTTGCCCGCCAGCTCGCTCATGGGCAGGTAGTGCTTCTCCTCACTGATACCAAGCCCACTCAAGAGCATGGCCGCGTCGCTCTCGGCGTTCCAACCGTCGAGCTCGGCGAACTTCTCCTCCAATTCCGATACCTTCAGCCCGTCCTCATCGGTGAAGTCGCTCTTGGCATAGATGGCCTCGCGCTGCTTCATGATGTCCCAAAGCACGGTGTGGCCCATGAGCACGGTATCCATCACCGTGAAAGGGTCCCACTTGAAGTGGTCTTGACTCAAGACGGACAGGCGCTCGCCGTGTCCCAACACAATGGTGCCCGTGGTGGGTTCCAACTCGCCCGATATGGTGCGCAGGAAGGTAGACTTGCCCGCTCCGTTGGCGCCGATGACGCCATAGCAGTTACCACTGGTGAACTTGAGGTTCACATCCTTGAACAACACCCTTTTGCCGAATTGTACCGATACGTTCGTGACTGTTATCATCTCTTTATAGCTTTTTTGGTTTAAAGTGCGACGCTTCTTTTTTCGGTGGCAAAGATAGCTTTTTTTCCCTTGTAAAGGCACGCCTTTCGCTGTCATAGTGACATAAAATAGTTTATTTACCATGTTTTCGCTTGGAACAGGGCGTTTTGGCAAAGTTTTTGCTGCCTTGCCTATAGTCATTAACCAACATAAAACCCCTGTAGTTATGGATAAAGAGACGACAAACAAGCCCGACAAAGAAGAGCAGATGGACAAGCGTCAAGGCAAAGAAGCGGAGAGCGGCCGCGAGCGGATGAACGACGCTGCCTCACAAGATAACAAGCAAGAGACGGCCGAAGCCGCCCCTGAAGCCGACACGCCCCAAACCGAAGAGGCGCGTCTTGCCGCTGAATTGGAGAAGCTCCATGCCGAAGTGGAGAGCCAGAAAGACAAATACCTGCGCCTCTCGGCCGAATTCGACAACTACCGCAAGCGCACCATGAAAGAGAAGGCCGAACTCATTCTAAACGGCGGGGAGAAGTGCATCAACAGCATCCTGCCCATCGTGGACGACTTCGAGCGGGCGCTCAAGAACATGGAGCAAGCCACGGAAGTAGCCGCCGTGAAAGAGGGCGTGAC
>JAJPYP010000258.1 GCA_021204885.1 Prevotellaceae bacterium | reverse complement strand
GGGACCTTGCTTGACCACCCCTCTAAACCTCCCCTCATAGGGGAGGCTTGGTCGGGGCCTCCGAAGTGCTTTATTCAAGTTTTGACATATACCCCTACCGCATACACGCTTCGATATACGCCGCCATCTCCTTGGTATGCGCCTCCACGCTTTGCAACAGCTTGAACTGGGCGCGGGTGCGCACGAGGTTGTGGTCGGGACAGGCAATCTTGTAATAGGTGTCGCCATTGATGTAGTCGGCCAGAAAGCGCACGCACTGCATGTAGGGGAAGAGGGCGGCGGCGTAGGGCAGGTTCTCCACTTCGATGGGGGTGAGGAAGCTGCCCGCACCGGCAAGGTAGCCTTGGGTGAAAGCCTTGAAGATGGCCATGTTGAATGATACGCGGTCCAAGTCACGGTCGTCCTCGGCGCCGGTGTTGGCACCGGTACGCAGGAAATCACCGTAATCGGAGAAGATGAAGTTGGGCATCACCGTGTCCAAGTCGATCACGCAGAGCACTGAACCGTCTTCGTCGAACATCATGTTATTCACCTTCGTGTCGCAGTGACACACCCGCTTGGGCAGCTTTCCCTCGCGATGCAACCGCTCGGCTTTGCACATGTCGGCCGCACGGCGTTCTATCTCGTCCAAGTAACCGCGCACCTCTCCTACCCTGCCCACGGCATCAGCCACCACGCTCTCGCGCAGCTGTTGCAGGCGGAACTCCATGTTGTGGAAGTTGGGAATGGTCTCGCCCAGCTTCACTGGTAGGTCGGCCAGCATGGCCTGGAACTCGCCGAAGGCTTGTCCGGCATAGCGGGAATAGGTGGGGGTCACTGCCTCGAACGTGCGTGCGCGGGGAATGAACACCGACACGCGCCAATAACTGTCGCCGTCGAACAGGTAAGTCTTCCCTGCATCGGTCTCCATGAAAGTCAACACCTTGCGGTCTATGTCCGTCTCCCCACGCTCGGTGAGCTTGCGGCGGATGTGTTTCGTCACGGCCTCGATATTGGCCTGGAGCATCTCCACATCTTGGAAGATGGCATGGTTGATACGTTGCAGCACGTAGTCGGGGGCATCGGCCTCGCGCGTCTGCACTTGGTAGGTGTCATTGATGAGCCCGTTGCCCAAAGGCACGATGCACTCCACCGTGCCTTTGAGGTTAAAACGGACGGCAATGTCCGATAGATGCTTCATACTGTCTTTACTCAATCCCATATCGTTTATTAAATGGTTCTCTATATACTCTCTTTGTACCGACAGGCTAATAGCTGTACCCGGCCGCCCCGGCTGCCTGAGAGGCGGAGCGCACGGGCATCAATGTAAAGCCCCAACTATATGCCTGGGCAGGCGGAATCTGATACTCGGGTTCGGGACGATCGCCCCAGCTGTCGTAACCGGCCACGCCTTGTTGCTTCATGTCCACGCAAACCTCTACGAAGTCGCGCGGGACGATGTCATTCACATGGTGCATACGGCGCAACACGTTACGGGCGGCGTTCTCGTCGTGATCGGCCACCATGTCAGGAATGAAGTTGTTCCACTGGTAGGGATGCGGCAACGCCTCTTCCGAGTCGAAATCCTCCACAGAGTTGCGCAAGGCGTTGAAGCCCACAAGGCTGTCGGCCATCACGGCCAAGCCCGCTCCCCTATCGGTAGTAAGGGCCAACCAGCGTGTTTCCGTGTGATGCCCGTTCTCTTGCGGACGGACGTAGTTGAAATACAACTCCTCGGCTGTCGTTCTGTAAAGCCCAACGAATGAGCCGTGATTGCGGTCCACGTAGTTCTCGGCGGGACCCCTTCCGAAGTAGTCTACCCGGTGCATGGCGGCGGGCAGGCGAAAACGCACGCCGATGCGCGGCACCTCCCTCATGGCATACTCGCCCGTTACGGGGGTAAAGCGTGCGGCCACATGCACGATGCCGTCCCTATAGACCTTATAAGTGACGATGTAGTCGTTGCCAGCGGCTAAGCGGTAGGTCACTTTCAGCAAGGCGGCGTCGCTTTCGGTCCCCGTCTCCACGTCAGTAACCTGCAACTCGTTACTCGACGTTTTCCACACCTGCAAGCGCAAGGGTGCCCCGTTGCCGTAATCGTTGTCGGTTGGCCCGCGCCAGAAGTTGGGGCGGATACCGAATCCATCATGGAAGTATTCGGTACCATTCACCTTATAAGAAGCAACCACGCCGTTTTGCCTGTCGAAGACGAAACTCACCTTGCTTGATGAGATAATGTACTCGTCGCCTTCGACATGCACCTCGGGTGCGGCAGCCGTGGCACGGTAGGCCGTTTTCCGTACCTCTACGGGCAGGCGGAATTGCTCGTGGGCAATCTCATGCCCTACGGGCAGCAGCGGTTCCGGCTCTACGGTCGTGACGCTGAAATTCACGAAATACTCCACACCGGGCCGTGCCTTCAAACCGTAAACAGGCACGGTGAAGGTACCCGTCTGCTGCGGAGCGATGTCCAAAGTAGCCATTCCGCTGCGCACCACCTTGTCACCTGCCGTCACGCTGTATTGCAACCGGTATTTATTGAGGTTGGTGAAATAGAAGCGATTGGTAATGTGGAAGGTACCGGCCGAGAGGTCGACCGGTTTAAAGGCCACGTTCTGGTAGACATACTTCACTTCGGCCATGGCGGGATGTGGCACGCGGTCGGGATTCACGATGCCGTTGATAAGGAAATTGCCGTCACTGGGTGTGTCCACGCCGAAGTCGCCCCCGTATGCCCAATACTCCCTACCGTTCTCATCGGTTTGCAGCAAGCCTTGGTCCACCCAATCCCAAATAAACCCGCCTTGCAGATTGGGATAGCGGTAGATGGCTTGCCACTGCCCCCACAGGTTACCGGTGGAGTTGCCCATGGCGTGTGCATACTCCGAGGGAGCCACAGGACGGTCACTACCGTTGCGTCCCGTCTCCTCGAACCAAGCGGCATCGGGGTATTGCGGCACGTACATATCCGTGTTCCACTCCCACTCGGCCCGCTCGTAGTTCACCGGACGCGCCATCAGTTCCTTGTCGGCCGCCTTAAGCCACAAATAGGTTTGGTAGAAATTATACCCGTTGCCCGCCTCGTTGCCAAGCGACCAAAAGGTGACGCAGGGATAGTTCTTATTGCGCTCGAACATGTTGGCCGTGCGCTCCATGTGTGGCTTCAACCACTCGGGGTTGTTGCCCAGTGTACCCCCTTTGGAGAGGCTGTAGTACATGCCGTGGCTCTCGATGTTGGCCTCGTCATATACATAAAATCCATACTCGTCGCACAACTCGTAGAAGCGGCGGTCTTGTGGATAGTGACACAGGCGCACCGCGTTCAGGTTGTTTTGCTTCATCAGTTCCAAGTCGCGCCGCATCAGCTCTTCGGGAACATAATGACCCGTCTCGGGGTTATGCTCGTGCATGTTCACCCCTTTGAGCTTCAACGGCTGGCCGTTGATGAAGAGGCAGATATAGGGATTTCCGTCGGCCGAACGTTGGTCTATGGGCTTGATTTCGATGCGGCGGAAACCCACGTTGAAGGGAACGATCTCGGTGGTCTGCCCGCTGCGGGCGACGGTCATCAACAACTTGTAAAGGTTGGGGGCTTCCGAAGTCCAAGTCTTTACATTGTCCAAGCGCCTCTCAAAGGAGAGCGTGCTTTCCCCGCCTGCCGGCACGGTGACCGTCTTCGCTTCGGTGGCCACCACGTTGCCCACCTTGTCAATCAACTCGTAGGTCAGGGTAAGGTCGGCGGGCGCGTCCAAGCGGTTGCGCAAGTCGGCCTGCAAGGCGAACTCCCCGTTCAGGTAGCTGTCGTCCAAGGTAGACTTCACACGGAAATCGCGTAACGCCGCCTTGGGCTGGGCATAGAGATAGACATCGCGCTCTATGCCGCTGATGCGCCAAAAGTCCTGACACTCCAAGTAAGAGCCCGTGCTCCAGCGGAAAATCTTCAATACAAGCACGTTCTTGCCTGCCTTCACGTAGGGGTTGATGAGGAACTCCGCCGGATTCTTGGAATCCTCGTTGTAGCCTACTTCCTCTCCGTTGACGTAGACATAGACACCCGATTTAGCTCCCGACAGATGCAGGTATATGTCTTGGGAAAGCCACTCGGAGGGAATCTCCATATCGCGGCGGTACACGCCCACGGGATTCTCTTCGGGTAGCAATGGCGGTTGTGGGTTGCGCGGTTTGAACTCATAACCGTGGTTCGTATAGATGGCCACCCCATGTCCCTGCACCTCCCAGTTGCCCGGTACGGTGATGTCGTCCCACGAAGAGACGTCGAGTGCGGGGTCGGTAATGTTGTCGGGCATTTGCTTGTAACCGTCCACAAAATAGAACTTCCACGTGCCGTTGAGCAGGCGGTAGCTACCGCTCAGCTCGAAGCGCCCTTGGAGCGCGTCGGCACGGTTGTCGTAACTCATAAAAGAGGTACGCGCGCGTTCCTTATTTATAGAGACCGTCTGGATGTCTTGCCAGTAGGGAAGCGGCTGCGTGCAGGTCGTTTGTGCGGTGGCGGCGGCAGGTAGCCAGGTCGCTACCCCAGCCATCAGCAGGGGCGCGAAAGCGATGGATAACAACGGACGCTTCATAATCACTTGGTAAATGCGTGACGGAATCCCTTTACCTTATTCCAACCGCCCCGTGTGAAGTCGGGCACGGCCACCGGTGCCGAGCCGTTCTCCAAGGAGAGACGGGTGAGTTCACCCAAGCAACACCACTCGGCCATGTCATACACGTCCATGTCAAGGGGCAAGCCGTTGCGCAGGCAGTAGACCAAGCGGTAATCCATCACGTAGTCCATGCCGCCATGGCCGCCTACGCTCTTAGCCGTTTCCTCGAGTTCTTTCAGGATGGGGTGCTTGTACTGCTCCATCAGGGCCTTCATCACCTTGTCCGATACAGGCTCGTCCATCTCCAAGTTCTCATGGTCGGGCATCGAGGAGCTCTCTATCTGGTCGGGGCGGAAGCTGTATTGCTCCACGGGATATTTGTTGGCGAATCCCTTGGTGCCGGTAAGTTGATACATGCGGCTGTAGGGACGCGGATTCATCACGTCGTGCTGGATAAGGATGGTCTTGCCCTGCTCCGTGCCGATGAAGGTCATGGTGTGGTCGCCGTTCTGGAAGTCGGCGGGGTTTTCAACTTCAGGCCGGTAGCGCTTCACCAATTCGGGACCGGTCACGGCTTTCGTGTCCATGGCCACCAAGGTGGTCATGCGGTCGCCACGGTGCATATCGAGCAACTGGCAGGCCGGGCCCAGGCCGTGCGTGGAGTAGACGTCGCCCCGGAACTCGCGGTTGAAATCCAGCCGCCAGTTGTTCCAGTAAACGGGCCAGAACTCCTCCAAGTTATGAATATAGGAACCTTCCACGTGCAGGATCTCTCCGAAGAGACCCTGTTGGGCCATGTTCAGCGTGGTCATTTCAAAGAAGTCGTACACGCAATTCTCCAACATCATGCAGTGCTTGCGCGTCCTTTCAGATGTATTGATCAACGCCCATATCTCGTCAAGCGTGGTGGCTGCCGGCACTTCGATGGCGGCATGCTTGCCATGCTCCATGGCGTAGAGCGCCATCCGGGCATGGTGTTTCCAATCGGTGGCGATGTACACCAAGTCGATGTCGTCGCGCTCGCACAACGCTTTCCAAGCATCTTCTTCACCCGAATAGAGGGCGGGCGCTTCCATTCCGGCATCGGTCACTATTTTGGCGGCACGCGCCACGTTCTCGGGCAAGAGGTCACACAAGGCCACGATGCGGGTACCGGGAATCTTGGTCCAACGCGCCACCGCACCCGGGCCGCGCATGCCCAATCCGATGAAGCCCACCCGCACCGTGTCTATTTTGGGGGCAACCAGCCCGATGACGTCCTCCTGGCCGGCAGGACGCTCGGGAACAACCGTTTGAATGGTGGAACCGTTCTCCGATTTTGGCTCTACACTGTTGCAAGCCACATTCATCAACATGGTCAAACCGATGGCGGCGACCGTGAGCAAATTCTTCATACTACTGCAATTTAGATCATTTGATATTGTTTTTATAAGGTTACGATCCCGCTGTCGCCTTGCTGGGCGGCAATAGGGTTATACAAAGATAAGGAATCTTTTTCCAACCTGCAACTTTTTGACGCTTTTTTAAGCCATTTCCACAATCGTTGGCATTCTATCAGCACTGGCTACGCTTGGGCGTTCATAGACCCTATGCTTGGGCGTTGTTAGGTGCTATGAATGGGCGTTCTTAGACCCTATGCTTGGGCGTTCTTAGACCCTTTAAACCGATGCTACTACACTGTCCCGAAAGAGGTGTATGTAAAGACTCGTGCCCGTTAGCCATGCGGGAGGTTCAGCTCAGGAAAGCCGTTTTCCCTATTTTTTTGGACGGTGAGGACAATTTTTTGAACGGTTCAAAAAATAGCGTTTCAGGCCCATTAATCGTACCGTTCAATTAATTGTTTTTGGTGTCCAATTAATTGTTTTATCGCCCTTCCCGATATTAATTAGGTACCCCTAATAGGGGGTGCCCAATTAACGGTACATAATTAACAAAAAGTTTGAAACTTGTTTTTTACGCGAAAACAACCGAGGGCGCACGCTTTCAAGCATCAAGTTCTTTTACCATGCGGCCACGCCGGCTACAGCTTACGCAACACCTTCCAGAAACCAAGCGGCAGGTAAACGTTCTCCAGCAGGGCGGCTTGCCTGAACATGGGGGCAATTTCCTCCGCATGATAACCGGCAATGCCGCATCCCACCGCTGTGACCAAGAACTTCAACTCGGGGTGGTTGCAGGCAAATGCCGTGAACCGTTCCACCGCCTGCCGTGTGTTTTCAATACCTTCCATAGTGGGAAGGGCATACGAGCGTCCTTGCAGCCCTTCGCCGTTGCCCCATTCGGCCCCGAACTGCATATATGCCGTAAGGGCCGCACCGCCTCCATGCATGCCTTGGGCATTGCTGCCGAAGACAAAGACCTCGCCCGGAGCCAACTCACCGATTCTCTCAGGCGATATACGTGTGGAGGGCGTGCCCGCATTGTCGCCCGCCGTCCAACCTTCATCCATGTAAACACCACACTTTTTCATTTATGCCAACTGATACTGATTACCGTTCACAAAGATAAGGCGAACGCGACAATAACTTGTAACTATTTCACACATTTTTCAAGGGAAGAGTAGCATAAGTGGAAATAAATCCCTATCTTTGCATGAATACTCACGTGAGTGTTCAATAAAACGCAATATATTAAGAAACCTGAAGAAGAACCATGGAACAGAATTTTTTTGCCGTTGACCTTGGTGCGACCAGCGGGCGTACCATTCTGGGCAGTTTTGCTGCCGAAGGATTGAAGATGGAGGAAATCAACCGTTTCCCCAATTATTTGATTGAAGTGGGCGGACACTTTTATTGGGATATCTACGCCTTGTACCGCAACATCATCGAAGGGCTCAAGATCGTGGCTTCCCGAGGGACGCACATCACCTCCATCGGCATCGACACATGGGGCGTTGACTTCGTGTGCATAGGTAAGGACGGACACATACTTCGCCAGCCCTTCTCCTACCGCGACCCGCACACCACGGGTGCGCCCGAAGCTTTCTTCGCCCGCGTGCCCCGTAAAGAGGTATACGCCAAGACGGGCATCCAAGTAATGAACTTCAATTCGCTTTTCCAGCTTGACACCATGCGCCGCAACAACGACAGCGCGTTGGAGGTTGCCGACAAGATACTCTTCATACCCGATGCGTTGAGCTACCTGCTCACGGGCGAGATGGTGATGGAATACACCATCGCTTCCACCGCCCAGCTGCTCAACGCCGCCACACGCCACTTGGAACCAAGCCTGTTGGAGGCTTTGGGACTGAAAGAGGAACAGTTCGGCCGCTTCGTCGACCCGGGCGAGACGATTGGCACACTCACGCCGGAAGTACAGCATATAACCGGTTTGGGCGCCGTGCCCGTGATTGCCGTAGCAGGACACGATACGGGCTCGGCCGTAGCCGCCGTTCCGGCATTGGACAAGAACTTCGCCTACTTGAGCAGCGGCACATGGTCGTTGATGGGCGTGGAGACCGAGGCTCCGGTCATCAACGAGCGGACGGAAGCGCTCAACTTCACCAACGAAGGCGGCGTGGCAGGTACCATCCGCGTGCTCAAGAACATTTGCGGCATGTGGCTGTTGGAGCGTTGTCGCCTGAATTGGGGAGAGACCAACTACGGAGACCTGATAGCCGAGGCACAGGCTGCCCCGTCGTTCCGCAGCCTCATCAATCCGGACGATCCCTGCTTCGCCAACCCGGCCAACATGAACGAGGCCATCCGTTCCTATTGCCTCGCCACCAACCAGCCGGTTCCCGAGCGCCGGGGTGAAGTGGTGCGCTGCATCTTCGAGAGCCTTGCCCTGCGCTATCGCCAGGTATTGGAAGACTTGCGCGGGCTCTCGCCCACACCCATCGAGACGCTGCACGTCATCGGTGGCGGCAGCCGCAACGACCTGTTGAACCAGTTCACCGCCAACGCCGTGGGCGTTCCCGTAGTGGCCGGACCGTCGGAAGCGACCGCCATCGGCAACATCATGATACAGGCCATGGCTGCCGGAGAGGCTACCGACGTGGCCGGCATGCGCCGCACCGTGAACCGCTCCATCCCCTTGAAGATTTACGAGCCCAAAGACGTTTCCACTTGGGAGGCCGCCTATGCACAGTTCAAGGAGGTCGTGGCCAAGAGGGGCTAAACGTTTTGAACGATCAATAAAACATTATTCTGAAGCAAATCACTTATTAACTTTTCACTTAAATTCATCATCATGAAAAAAGAAGAATTGACACAGAAAGCGTATGCCATTGCCGCCGAGCGTTATGCGGCCCTTGGCGTGGACACTGAAAAAGTACTACAGGCCATGCAGAATTTCCATTTGTCGCTCCATTGCTGGCAAGCCGATGACGTGACGGGCTTCGAAGTACAGGCCGGCTCACTCACGGGCGGCATCCAAGCCACGGGCAACTATCCCGGCAAGGCACGCAACATCGACGAACTCAGGGCCGACATCTTGAAGGCCGCCTCCTTCATTCCCGGAACGCACCGTCTGAACCTGCACGAGATTTACGGTGACTTCCAAGGCAAGGTGGTCGACCGCGACCAAGTGGAGCCGGAACACTTCAAGAGCTGGATGGACTGGGGCAAGGAGCACAACATGAAGCTCGACTTCAACTCCACTTCCTTCTCCCATCCGAAATCGGGCGACCTGTCGCTGTCCAATCCTGACGAGGGCATCCGCAACTTCTGGATCGAGCATACCAAACGTTGCCGCCTCGTTGCCGAGGAACTGGGCAAGGCCCAGGGCGACCCCTGTATCATGAACCTGTGGGTACACGACGGCAGCAAGGACATCACCGTGAACAAGATGAAATACCGCGAACTGTTGAAGGACTCCTTGGACCAGATCTTCGCCCAAGACCTGAAGAACATGAAGGACTGCATCGAGTCGAAGGTATTCGGTATCGGTCTGGAAAGCTACACGGTAGGTTCCAACGACTTCTACATAGGCTACGGTGCAAAGCACAACAAGATGATTACCTTGGATACGGGCCACTTCCACCCCACAGAGAGCGTGGCCGACAAGGTTTCCTCGCTGTTGCTCTACGTGCCTGAACTGATGTTGCACGTAAGCCGTCCGGTACGTTGGGATTCCGACCACGTAACCATCATGGACGACCCCACGATGGACCTCTTCAGCGAAATCGTGCGTTGCAACGCTTTGGACCGCGTACACTACGGTCTGGACTACTTCGACGCTTCCATCAACCGCATCGGCGCATACGTCATCGGTAGCCGTGCCGCCCAGAAGTGCATGGTACGCGCCATGTTGGAGCCCATCGACACCCTGCGCAAGTACGAGGCCGCCGGTCAGGGCTTCGAGCGTCTGGCGCTGCTCGAAGAGGCCAAGTCGCTGCCTTGGAACGCCGTATGGGATATGTTCTGCTTGAAGAACAACGTTCCCGTAGGCGAGGACTACATCGCCGAAGTACAGAAGTACGAAGCCGAAGTGACTTCCAAACGTTAAGCATACAACTGGTGCTGAAAGAAGGAGATGTGTCGAAACTTGAATAAAGCACTTCTGAGGCCGTAGGCCGACCAAGCCTCCCCTCTATGAGGGGAGATGAGCTTTCTTGGAGGGGTGGTTAAACAAGGTCCCCAAGGGGTGTGTCTTTTGTCACACCCCACCCTTCGCGCCGGCACCGTTCTTACATCATGTAGTTTGAAAGCATGGAAATCATTCTCGGATTATTGTTTATCGCCATCGGCGCTTTTTGCCAGTCGAGTTGTTATGTGCCCATCAACCGCATCAAGTCGTGGAGTTGGGAGTCGTACTGGATTGTGCAAGGGGTGTTCGCGTGGATACTGTTCCCCCTCTTGGGCGCCTTGCTGGCCGTACCGGCCGGACACACGCTCTTCGAAGCGTATGCCGCACACCCGGGCGACTCGCTCATGACCATCTTGTTCGGCATCCTCTGGGGTGTGGGCGGTTTGACCTTCGGCCTGTCCATGCGCTACTTGGGCGTTGCCTTGGGACAGTCCATAGGCTTGGGTACCTGTGCCGGACTGGGCACCATCCTGACTCCGCTCTTTATGGGCCGGCCCGGTGACCTCACCGCTTCGGTCATCATCGGCGTGGTGGTGACGTTGGTAGGTATCGCCATCATAGGCATTGCAGGCGGCATGAAGTCGGCCATGCTGAGCGAGGAGGAGAAGAAGAAGGCCGTGAAGGACTTCAACTTCCCCAAAGGGTTGATTGTGGCGTTGCTCTGCGGATTCATGAGCGCCTGCTTCAACATCGGGTTGGGATTCGGCGAGAATCTCTGCTTCGAGGGGAGTGCCGACGTGTTCAAGACGCTACCCGCAACCTTCTTGGTAACGCTGGGTGGTTTCATCACCAATGCCGTGTACTGCTTGTACCAGAACTCCAAAAACCAGACGTGGGACGATTACGGCAAACGTTCGCTCTACCTGAACAACATCTGCTTCAGCGCGTTGGCAGGCTTGTTGTGGTACTGCCAGTTCGTTGGACTGAGCTTAAGCAAGGGGTACTTGACCGGTGCGTTGCTCACCTTCACTTGGTGCATTCTCATGTCTTTGAACGTCACCTTCTCGAACGTTTGGGGCATTATCTTGAAAGAGTGGAAGGGCTGCACCCCTAAAACCATCGTGGTGCTGCTTGTCGGATTAGTAATATTGGTCTTCTCCTGCT
>JAJPYP010000043.1:10838-11862 GCA_021204885.1 Prevotellaceae bacterium | reverse complement strand
TAGTATTCCTTAGGGTGTAAGGATAGTATTCGTTAGGGTGCAAGGATAGTATTCGTTACACTTTGTCAAAAGCTATTCTTAGACCCTAAGGAAAGCTTTCCTTAGCCTGCCTGAAAAGCTTTCCAAAGACCGCCTGAAAAGCTGTTTGTAAACTAAGTGGAAAGGTGGTGCCAATCCGTTGATTTCGTTTACCTATTTCTTCATCGAAGCCTTTACAAGGAAACCGATAAGCAGTATATAAGCTACGAGGGCCACTACTTCCGACCATGCATTGGCTATCCAAGCGTCGTTCACCAAGTTCACGCCGCCGAAGCGCAAGGCCGCGCTTACAACGCCCATCAGGGCACCGCCGGCAATGAAGCCCGATGCGAGCAAGGTGCCTCGCTCTCCGCGTGCGGCATTCACGGCAGGGTCTTTGCTGCGGGTGGTGACGTACCAGTTGATGAGTCCGCCGATGAGCAGCGGGGTGTTCAACTCCAAGGGAATGAACATGCCAAGGGCGAATGCAAGGGCAGGTATCTTCAAGAAAGTAAGGATGATGGCCAGTATCGCGCCGATGCCGTAAAGCAGCCACGGGGCGCTTACGCCGTTCATGAGCGGCTCGATGACCGCCGCCATGGCGTTGGCTTGCGGGGCGGCCAACTGTCCGTTGGTAAAGCCGTAGGTCTTGTTCAGGATAATCATTACCCCGCCCACGGTCGCCGCCGATACCAGCGTACCCAAGAACTTCCACTGCTCCTGTTTACGCGGCGTGCTGCCTAACCAGTAACCTATCTTCAAGTCGGTCACGAAGCCGCCGGCCATGGAGAGCGCCGTGCACACCACGCCGCCCATAATCAGTGCGGCCACCATGCCCGTGGGGCCCTTCAGCCCTGCGGCCACCATGACTACCGACGCGAGGATAAGCGTCATGAGCGTCATGCCCGATACCGGGTTGGTGCCCACAATGGCGATGGCGTTGGCCGCCACCGTGGTGAAGAGGAAGGCGATGATGCCGACCACCAGCACTCCGACGAGGGCCAGC
>JAJPYP010000043.1:0-10828 GCA_021204885.1 Prevotellaceae bacterium | reverse complement strand
CCACTACCGTGTGCAGCACGTTGCCCTGCATCACGCCGAAGTAGAAGAAGAGCAATACCACGATGAGCGTAACGATGGAACCGATGGCGATGACCTTCATGGGCAGGTCGCGTTGCGTGCGTTTGGCCTCCGTCACGCCGCCGCTCTTGCCGCCCATCTCCTTGGCTGCCAGCCCAACGGCGCTCTTGATGATGCTCCACGACTTGATGATGCCGATGATGCCCGCCATGGCGATGCCGCCTATGCCGATGCTCTTGGCGTAGAACTTGAAGATGAGTTCGGGCGACATGTCACCCACCGTCGGGTTGCCCAATGCGGCCAAGTCGGCAGGGTTCCATTGGTTCAATACCGCGTCGCCCCAGATAAGCGACATGCCCGGTATGATAATCCACCATACCAATAAAGAGCCGGCACAGATGATGGCGGCGTATTTCAATCCCACGATGTAGCCTAAGCCGAGTACGGCCGCGCCGGCGTTCACTTTGAAGACTAACTTCGCCTTATCGGCCACCACTTCGCCCCAAGCGCAGATACGTGTGGTGACGTTCTCGTTCCACCAGCCGAAGGTGGCCACGATGAAGTCGTACAGTCCGCCTATGATGCCCGCCACAAGCAACGGCTTGGCTTGGTTGCCCCCTTTCTCGCCCGACACGAGCACCTGTGTGGTGGCGGTCGCTTCGGGGAAAGGATACTTGCCGTGCATGTCGCTCACGAAGTATTTACGGAAAGGTATCAGGAAGAGGATGCCCAGCACGCCGCCCAAGAGCGAGCTCACGAACACTTGCGCGAAGGAGACGGTAATCTCCTTGGGGTAGGTCTCTTGCAGTATGTAGAGTGCCGGCAGCGTGAAGATGGCACCCGCCACGATAACGCCCGAACTGGCGCCGATGGACTGGATGATGACGTTCTCGCCCAAGGCCTTCTTGCGCTTGGCCGCGCCCGATACGCCCACGGCGATGATGGCGATGGGAATGGCCGCTTCAAATACCTGACCCACTTTCAGCCCCAAATAGGCCGCCGCCGCCGAGAAGAGCACGGCCATGCCCACGCCCCACAGTACCGACCACAGGTTCACTTCCGGATAGGTCTTGTCCGGTTTCATCAACGGGGTGTAGTTCTCGCCCGGTTTCAACTCGCGGAAAGCGTTCTCAGGCAAGCCCGCCGCTTGCTCTTCCTTACTATCATCTATGTCCTTCATAGTATGTATGATTGTTGTTTGTTGAACTTACAGTTTATATACCTTTTTGGCATCGCCCTTCAATAAGGGGCTGCCCTTGTAGCCCACCTTGCCGGACCCCGGGCAGTTTACTTTCAACAGCTTGTCGGCATGGCAGGTAATGCTGCCCGAACCTTCAATTGAAGCCTTCACCTCATCGGCCGTCAGCTCGTCGGCCACTATCTTGCCCGACCCCGAAGTGCAGTCTCCGGCACGCTCCGACGTGCCGTCCATCACGAGGTTGCCCGACCCGGCAAGCCTGGCCTTCACCTCATCGGCCGTCAGCGCGTTAGCCGCTATCTTGCCCGAGCCCTTAACGGCCACGTCCATCTTGCCGCAGCTAAGGCTCTTCGTTTCCACTTTCCCCGAACCGCTGATAACACATTCAAAGCTATCCGTCTGCAATCCATCGGGTATCAGGGCCGAGCCCGAACCCGACAAGACGATGTTTTCCAACGTCAGGGAAGAGGCGCTTACTTCTAATTTACTGTAAGACACCTGCGTGCCCTTCTTGAAGTCGATGACCAGCGTGCCCTCCTCCACGCGGATGTCGAGCAAGTCCATGAGGTTGTCCGATGTGCACACCTGCAACGTAGCGTCGTCCGCCTGTTGCGTGTACACCACGTCGGCCTTGCATTTTATCTTGATGCCCGTGAATTGGGTAACGGGGATGTCTTTGGTCACATACGTGCCGTTGCCTTTCACGGTCTCCGTCTCCGACTTGATGCCGCCACTTGCGCAGGCACTGCCGGCAAAGCAGAAAAAGGAAAGGCACAAGAGGCACAAGGTAATCGTCGCTTTCATTGTCTTCATGGGGAAACTTTCCGGCTGCCTTATTTCTCTTTATTGGAATCAATCAAGTCGCCCTCTATCGCCAGATACGACGTGGCCTCGTCGGTATTGGTATACACCTTGATGGTCTTCTTGAAATGGCCGGGGTATTGGTTCTTGCCGTTGAAGGTAATCTGTATGCTACCCGTCTTTCCCGGCATCACCGGCTCCTGCGTGTATTCAGGCACCGTGCAGCCGCATGTGGCGACAGCTTGGTGGATAACCAGCGGCGCGTCGCCCGTATTGGTAAAGTTGATAGTGCAGGAAACGACAGGGTTGTCCTTGGGAATCTTACCGAAGTTGTGTGTGGTCTCGTCAAACTTGATCTCGGCCTTTCCTTGGGCCCATGCGGTGACGATGCCCATCGCCATCAACAACATGCAAAACGCGAACTTTTTCATTTCCGTATCCTTTCTTTAATGATGTACTTATTTAATGTCGACCATATTCTTTCTTAAAAGAAACGCATGTCCTTTCTTAAAAGACGCACTTGTCCTTTTTTCAAAGACGCACTTGTCCTTTCTTAAAAGATATGGGGACAAAGGTAGACTTATTTCTTGATAATAACACCCCCTACTTGCCAAATTGTTTTAAAAAATCACGGATGCTGCCATATTTATCGTACATTTACACCTTCCAAACACACTGCCTTATGTGGACCCAACTCTCTTTTGAACTGCAACCGCGCTGCCGCGGCTTTCACCTCATTACAAGCGAGGTGCTGCACCATCTGCCCGCCTTGCCCCGTACCGGGCTGCTGCACCTCTTCATCAGGCACACCTCGGCGGCACTATCCATCAACGAGAACGCCGACCCCGATGTGCGCATAGACATGGAGAGCATCTTCAACCGCTTGGTCAAGGAGCGCGAACCCTATTACCAACACACCTTGGAAGGCGACGACGACATGCCCGCCCACGCCAAGAGCACCCTCATCGGTCCCAGTGTCACCATCCCCATTACCGCCGGCCGCCTCAACTTAGGCACGTGGCAAGGCATCTACCTGTGCGAGTTCCGCGATTATGGAGGAAGCAGGAAAGTGGTGGCGACGATTATGGGGGAGTAATGGCTTTATAATTATAGAAACATCGTCATGTACACGGGAAGGTAGTCGATGCCGTTTTCACGTTTGTAGTCTTTCGTGTAGATCAAGTACTTGTTCAGGATGCGGCCGGAGTAGCGGTTGCAGAACGCATCGAGCGACTTGTGGGATTTGTAGCCCGAGGATTTCACTTCGATGGGTGAGATCTTGTGCTTGTCGGGAATGACAAAGTCTATCTCGTAGTATTTCTTGCCTTCGGCGTAGGGGATGGTGTGGTAGAACAATCGTTTTCCCGTCGCCTTCAGCATCTGGGCGATGACATTCTCGTAGACATAACCCAAGTTGGTGCTGAGTTTGTCGTTGAGCAGCTTGTTGTATATCACGTTCTCGGTAACGTCGCTGTCCATAAAGGCCAACGTGACGAACAGACCGGTATCGGAGGCATACATCTTGAAGTACTCCTCGTTTCTCGTCAAGGCCAAGCCCGCGTCGGGGTCGTTGGAATGGTACACTACATTGACGGTCATGGAGTCTTCCATCTCTTTGAGGATGCCTGTAATGCGTTCCACTTTCTCCTCGGGGATGGCTTTGCTTACCTGATAGCGCAGGAGGTTTCTGCTCAGTTGGCCGGGAATGGCCTCGTACATGGCCCTTGCCCTGCCGGTAAGGTCTATTTTACCGAAGTCTTCTTTGTATAAAGAGATGATGTCGCGCTTTACCATATCCACTTCAGAGAAGTTGTTTGTCCGGATATAGGCGGCTACGGCCTGTGGCATTCCACCTACAAGCATGTAGAGGCGGAAGTCGCGCATCAGCTTGCGGTGCACGGCATCGCCAAGTGCCGTCTTGCTCTCAAAGGCGGTGCGCAACAACGGAATGGTCGTGGTGTCTCCTATGGCCTCGCGGAACTCTTCGTAGTCCATGGGGTACATCTCCACTTTCGTCTCTTCGCTGGGAATGATGATGTCGCGGCTCTTCGATCTGACGGAGATTAACGAACCCGTCTCGATGTAGTCGTATCGATGGTCTTTCACCAAATGCTTGATAGCCTGCCGTGCCAAAGGCTGCAACTGCACTTCGTCGAAGATGATGACCGATTCTCTTTCGTGCAGGTTGACCTGATAGAGGAACTGGAGCCTGAGAAAGAGGTAGTTCAAGTCGGACAGGTCATTGAACAAGTCGTTCACCTCTTTGGAGACTCTTGAAAAGTCTATCAAGATGTAGGATTTGTACTCATGGCGTGCGAACTGCTCGGCTATGGTGGATTTACCCACACGACGCGCTCCTTGAATGAGCAGGGCGGTGGTGCCGTCGCGCGTGGCTTTCCAACGGCGCATGGCATCGTATATCTTGCGTTTGAAGTAGATGGCGTTCTCTTCCATTGCCCTCGGTTTTGAGGGCGAATTTACGCTTTAAAACAACTTCCACCAAATGTTTTTGGCGAAATTGCCGATATCCACCAAATGTTTTTGGCTGAAAAGCCGATATCCACCAAATGTTAGGTTTTTATCCCTATTCAACAACCGTTATCGTCTCACTGCCCGAATGGGTGGAGAACTCGGGGGCGTAGGCGCATTGCAGGGTGGCGATGCCGGCTTCGTACACGCCCCGGCGGGCGATGCGATAGGGCAGCTCTATGACGTAGGTACCTTTGCCAAGGTGGTCGAAGAAGCAGTTGACAGCAGCGTCTTCGGTTTCCTGATAGTAGGAGAGGCCGCTGCCGCTGCGATACCCTGAAAGGGTGTTGACGGGTTCAAGGCAGGCGGCGTGGCGGGCTTTGAGTTGCAGGAAGTCCATGGCGCGGTCTACACGGATTACCAAGCGGGAGATGACCTTGTCGCCCAAGGCAAGCGGGGTGGAGGCGGTGAGGGGTTGCAGGGTACGGTTGCCATCTGTGGAGACGCGCTCTACATAAAGCTGCCGCTCGACGCTCAGCGCTTCGCCTTGCTGCTGTTTAACGCTCAACGCACTGCCTTGCCCCCGCACATCCGCCATGGGAGTGAGGTATTGCGCATAGAGCGCTCCCCACGCGATGCCGCCGTCTTGCTTACGGACAGTAACGGTGCGGGCATCCGTTTCGGGCGTATCTTGAGTGAATTCCCGCTTGATATAGCCGATACCCGGCAAAGAACTGTCGTCGGGCAGGGTGGCCACCACGTGGTTGTCTAACGAGACGCTTACCGCGCCTTGGTTCTCCAACGGGTCATCGCCTTGGCAAAGCAGGGCGTAGACAGCATCGGCGGTGGTTACGACAGCGTTCCATGCGGTGGCTTGCTTCTGCTTCAAGAGCCACCCTTTCATCTCTTCAATCACCGTTTCATGGCCGCCTACCGTGTGCAATGCCTCCATGGCGGCCACGTGTGCCGCGAGTATGCGGTCGCTGCTGATGTAGGGCAGGTCTTGGAAGGCGAAGTGGGCGCCCATCTCCTCTTCTTGTACCAAATGCTCCAATAGCGAGGCGATGAAAGCGTCGGCTTCCGATACACGCCCGGCACGGTAAAGGATGTAGGCGGCGTGTGCCTTGCCCGTGACCGAGTCGCTTGCCAATAGCTTGGGAAGCAGGGAGAGCCAGTAGCGGCAGGCCTCTTCATTGGCTTTGGGCACCGCTTCGCCGCTTAAGGCAACAAGATAGAGATATTCGGTGGCGGCCTCCGTGATGTTGCCGTTCCCCTTCTTGTCCGCTTGCTTTTTCATCTCCAAGTAGTCGTTCAACGCTTGGCGGTGCAGGTAGTTCATGGCTTTGCGCTCCATCGTGAGCGCGTCGGCTTGCAGCGGCGTGCCGGTGAGCAGAGGCAGACGCAGCAACCATTCGGTAATGGTGGTGGTGATGGTGCGGTTGCCCGCCATGCCTTTGTACCAACTCCAGCTGCCGTCGTCGCCTTGCAAGGCTTGCAGACGGGTCAAGGTAGAGAGAAGGCGGTTGCCAAGGTCATTGGTATCGAAAAGACGGGCGATGCCGGCCATGCGTTCCGTTTCGTTATCGGCCACCGCCGCCCAAGGCGACTCGGCAAGCAACAGCTCTTTGAGCTCTTGGTTCTTGGCTAACGGAGAGGTGCGTGCGGCTTCCGCTTGCCCGCCCGCTTGCCAAGCGTCGACCATCGTCTTGACGCGCGGATGGCTTCCTATTATGTATCCCGCCACACAGTCGGCATAGTAAGCGGCGGCCAAGGAGAGGGCGTTGTCGCTGGCGGGCCGGCTCAACGAGGGCAGTGCCAAGAGGGCATACCAAGCGGGGTTGGCCGTGAACTCCAACGTAAGCCGACGGTCGGTGGCCGTGGGGCTATGCCGGTTGAATAGGCTGTCTAAAGAGAAGGTGCGCGTCCCTTCGCCACGTATGGGCAGTAGCAACGTCTCGGTGATGAACGCGCGGTTGTCGAGCACGGCAAGCAGCCGTTGTTCCCCGTCGCTGAAGCTGCCCCCGTCGGCTATCATGCGCACGCCAAGCACGGCGTATCGTTCATCCACAGAGAAGCCGAAGCTCACGGTGGTGCGCCGGCCCGCCGCTACCGTAAAGTCGGCCTTAAGAGTGGTGATGGTCTTGTCGGTCAGGGGGTCGAAGAGCGTGAGCGTGGCCTTGCCTGTCACGGCATCTTCCGTCAGGTTGTCAATACGGGCGGCGATGGTTGTCTTGTCGCCCATGCGCACGAAGCGCGGCATGTCGGGCGTGAGCATGAACTCCTTGGCCGCCACCACGGTAGTGTCGAGGCTGCCCGTCATCATGTCGCGGGTGTGGGCATAACTGCGGAAGTTCCAGCGCGTAAGGCTTTGGGGCAGGGTAAAGGCGATGGCGACGTTCCCCTCATCGTCCGTGCGCAGATGCGGATAGAAGAAGGCGGTCTCCGAGAAGTCGGTACGCAGCCTCTCCACGGTAGACGATGCTGCCGGTGCTTCCGCACTTCCCCTATCGTTCAACGCCGCGTCGCTCAGGGTGGCGGATGCCTCCTCTTCCACCGCATCGTTTACGCTCTCTATGGCCATCGCCTTGGTATAGGAAGCGCCGGCGGCGGCCAAACGCACGCTGCCATAAAGGTCGGTAACGGGCATGGGCGCTTCATAAAGGTGGTCGAAGAGCCACTCAGACACCTTCGCTCTCTTCATGGCGAAGGCGGGGCGGAACACCAAGCTGCCCATGCGTGCCCAGCTACGGGTGCGGTAGGGCAGGTAGAAGAGCGGCCGTGCGGCAAGCGACTGATTACGCTCGTAAAGCCCGTCTAACGAGGCATCGTAGAGCAAGGCAAGCAGCTCGGCATCGGCGGGCGTGCCTTGCGGCGTCTCTATCGATAGCTTCCACTCCTCCCTGTCGCCCGGATGCAGACGGTCGCGGAATACCGCCCACTTCAAGTGCAGCGTGCGGTCGGGCTGCCGCTTGCGCAACTCCACACGGTAGCTGTTCACCTCGCCCGCCTTCACGAAGGTAAAGAGCACGGAGACCCCTTGCCCGTACGCCTCCTTGTAGGGATAGACCAAGTGCACGATGGTATCGCCAAGCTGCATCGTGTGGCTCTCCAAGCGCCGTTCCTTGTCGAACACATCCACAAGCAGGTACACGTCGGGGCAAGAGGTGCCGTAATAGAGCTCGGCGGGTTGGTCTTTGTCAAAAGTCAGCTCCCGCTCGTAGACGAAGCGTGTCAGGGGCGCGGCAGGGCGCGTGTCGGCGGTAGAGAAGAGATAGATTTCATCGGGCTTGTCGGTAACGCCGCCGCGTTCTTGTCCATCGGCCTCCATGACAGAGAGTCGCACACGGTACTTGCCCGAGGGCAACCCGCTCCACTCGGGGAACGCCTGTAGCTTGCCCGACAGGAAGCGCCCTTCATATACGGGTGCGCCTCCATCCATGGGGATAAGGCGGCAGATGCCCTCCACGTCGAGCGGCTGGCCATCACCGTTCATCACTTGGAACGTGGCTTGTGTGGGCTGCTCCTTGCAGCAGATGGCGGGCAAGTCGTGTGTGATGTGGTAGGCATTCGTGGAGGCCGCGAGCGTGTAGAGCGCCGTCACGGTCTCGCCCGTCTCGTCGGTAACCGAGGCGTTCACCGCGAAGCCGACGCTGCCACTACCCGTTAGATAGCTTCCCGCAGGTGGCGTTAATAGAATAGGTATAGCGAAACGCCCCTCGGCATCTATCCGCACCGTGTCAGCCACAAGCGGTGTCATGCCGCTTCTCCATGGGAAGCCGGGCAGCCGCGTGACGCTGTAAGCAAGTGGTATCTCTTGCAACGCCACGCCGTTGTAGGCCGATACCGTGCCGGTCAGTTCTACCTTGTCGCCCAAGCGATAGGCCGCCTGCACGGGGTCGAAGCCGATTTCAAACGTGGGTCGCTTGTACTCCTCCACCCGCACGGTGACGCTTCCCGAACTACCTGCCCGCAGCAGGAAGTTCCCGTTCAAGCAGGCCGACGGCAGCACGAACTCGGCGCTGAAAGAGCCGAACGCATTGGTCTCTACGCTTTGTTTACTCACCTCCTTGCGGTTCACGTCAAGCAGCTGCAACTCGTAACGTTCCCCTTCGACCACGTGCACCGTGTCGCTTCCCTGCACATAGGCCACCCCTTTCACGTGGATGGTCTGTCCCGGCCGATAGAGGGCGCGGTCGGTCAAGAGCGTAAGCCGTCGTTGCGGCGTGTCGCCTCCCCGCGAGCCGACGTTTTGCAGCGTGATGTATTGCGGGCGCGAGGCCGTGTCGCCCTCTTTACACACCGTGTAGCAGCGGATGTCTTTCACCCAAGTGAGCAGGGCTTTGCCCTCGGCATCGGTGGTCACTTGGGCCAATGTCTTTCGCCGCGCTTTATCTATGGCGGAGTGGAAGCCGACGGTAGCGCCTGCTACGGGTTGACCGTTCGCGGCATCGACGACAACCACTTCCATTTGGTTGTCTGCCAAGGAGAGCGTCAATACCTTCAAGCGGCTCACGGCCAACAGATGGTCCACACTCTCGGCACCGCCTTCATCGGGCGTTACGCGCAGCAGGTAAGTACCCGGTGTGTCTGGCAGATGCATACAGAATGTGGTATCGGCGCGTTGGTAAGGCCAGTCCTCTTCGGCCGCGTCGGCCCGTGGCAAGGGTGCCAAGGCGTAGTGCGACGTGGAGAGCTTGCGGGCATGTTGGCGCAGGAAGTCCGGCGGGAGTGTGCTTTCATGCGCGGGCGTTTCGGCAAGGTCGGTGGCATAGAGCGCGATGGTAAAGCCTTGCAGCAAGCGGTATTGCACGCGCAGTGCCAAGGAGTCGCCGGGGTAGGCGGTGTCGTCCATGCGCACCGAAAGGGTGGGGCGCAGCAGCTCTTCGCGCAGGTTTTCCAAGGCTTGGATGTGTGGGTAGGCGGCATAGCGTGTCATGCCGTCGGCACAGAGCCTGAGTGCCTCGGCGGTGCGCCCCAAGCCGTTCAGGCAATCGGCCTTGCGCAGGTAGGCTTCCGCTGAGAGGTCGAGGTGGGCATAGCGGGCGATAAGCGTATCGAGTGCTTGCAGATACAGCTCCTCCTTGGCCGTGCTGTCGAGGGCAGGGCTTGGCAGCGGCGTTGTCGTGGAGCCGACAGGTGCCGTCGCCGTATAGCCGCTTTGCCGTTTCCAGTCGGCATAGTGCAGGCGCGTGAGCAACTCCGCCTCCTCGGCATCGGGTATAGTATAATAGGTATGGAGCATCTCCCTGTAGAGCGAGTCGATGCATGCCTCTACGGGAAAGCCGTCGGCGTAACCCTCGATGCTTTGGTAGAGGCCGATGGCGCGGCGGGCCACGAGGTGATACAGGTCGTGCCGATAGTAAACGCTGCCCGCTTCTTGCTCCACAAGGGGTGCGTAGGCCTTGGCACGGGCTTGCAGCAGCGGCCCGGCCTCTTGCAGGGAAGCCTTGTTGTGGGCGTCTATCCGGCGGATGACGAGCCTCGCGCTCCACGTGCGGATGTCGGTGGAGACGGCCTCCTCGCTTATTTCCGTGCGCGAGGCGAGCGTCCGCCGGTTGCTTCTCAAATAGTCGCGGTACTCCCCTGCCAAAAGGGTGTGCAGCAACGCCTTCTCCACAGGGTTGGGGGTGCGTGAAGCCCATTGCTCCATGTAGGCCAACTGGGAATAGAGGCTGTCGGGCGTGAGGCGTTGCCGGGCTTTCTCACGGCAAATGTAGGCCTTGAGCAGTTGCGCCGTGTTCCCCTCCTTGCTTGCTTTTCGGTAGATGCCGTCCGTCAAGCTGATGACCGTTTGCGGCAATCCTTTCTCCTCTGCCTCGGCCACCTGTTTCCACTGTTTCTCGTAGGATTGGGCATAAAGGGGCAGCCCCATGATGCATAGGAGCGACCAAACAAGGCCATATCGTTTCCAACGCTTTATCATTCTGTTCGGCTGTTCGTGCGTCCCGTTCCTCATAAACGGGGCTTCACTTAACAAAGTAAGCGAATAATGTGCGATTATCCATGCTGTTTCCTCTTAAAAAAGCTTGTCGGGCAGTGGAAATATACATCAAATAGATGGAAAAAACTTGTCAGTGTGGTGTAATAAAAGTTGTCATATAGGTGCAAGAAAGCGGGTGTACGGGCGCAAGAAAGCGGGTGTACGGGTGCGAGAAAGCGGGTGTACGGGCGCAAGAAAGGGTTTTGAAGGGGTATCAGGAAAGGGAAGTGGAAGAAGAAGCGATGTATTGCATAACCCCTATGGAAGCGCTTCGAGAATCTAAGAAAAGCATTCGGTAAATCTGTCGAAGCGCTTCGGCAGGGTCTGTTCAAGCGCTTCGGCAGTACCTGTTCAAGCGCTTC
>JAJPYP010000093.1 GCA_021204885.1 Prevotellaceae bacterium | reverse complement strand
CAAGCCCGACAGCTACCCCCAAGCAGCCGCCCGCCGCTGCCCCTGCCGTCGACCCCTTTGTGGGCCGGCCCTGCCCCCTGTGCGGCAAGGGCGTTTTGATCAAAGGCAAGGCCGCCTACGGCTGTTCGGAGTGGCGAAACGGCTGTACCTACCGCAAACCCTTCCCGCCCCGTAGTGAATAAAAGCTAAAGAAACGGCACAAAAGTGTCGCCGCACACCTGTCAACCGGCCGAAAACGGCCGCGCAAGGCCCAAAAACGCTCCCTGCAGGAGCCGGCAGGCAGATGACCGTTTTAGCGACAAACAGGCTACCGTGCAGGTGGCAGAAGATTCAACAAATAGCCGGTATATTACCCGTAGAGGAGCAGACAGTAAAAACAGCCCCTCAAAATGCGTCGTTCCCGTCTGAAAAAGTAGCCATCTCCATGGAGCCATGAGGAGCAAGTACGGCAAGAAAGCGTTGACAGAAGATGCGGGTAAAATACAATAACCATCCCCTCTTCCCGCCAGCCGTAAACAAGACTTGCAGCTACCTTTACAGTAGTAAAGCAGCTTGCCATATCAGTTGGCAAAGTGATACAACAATAGGGAGAATCTGACTCGTTTGTCTATTTTTAACTATCAAATGCTTGGTAGAACGCGAACTTATCGTACCTTTGCGCACATGGAACTCAACTCAGCGACCCCTTCGCGGGGCGGCCATAGAGGCCCCGGCACCCGGTGCTGAACCTTGATCCAAATCTAATATATATATCTATGTTTTAAACAAGAAGCTCCAAGCACCATGCCGACACTCCGCCAAGGAGCATTGACGATGCTCATCCTCATCCTTCTCCAAGCCTGTACAAGCGACATCGGCCTTAGCGAGATAGAACCGGCCGGCGAGGCCAGCGTCTCGCTCATAGAGACCCAGTTGGGCACGCACATACTGCTCAATTCCAACAACATGTTCCAGTTCAAGTACGACTCCGTGGCGCGTTGCACCTACATCACCGACCGCTACTCGGCCTACCACTTAGGCTACGACCCGGCCACCATCACCTACGAGAAGTTCAGTGCCGTCGAGGGCGAGAACTACAAGTTCAAGATCGCCTATAACTCTGATGGTTACATCAGTACCTTGGGTGGAGACTACCGCACCAAGGCCGGCATGGAGACGCGCCAGGGCAACTGGGCGGTGCGCTATGGCTACGACGCCTCGGGGCACCTTGTCTCCATCGACGCCTCGGGCGAGGGGGTGCTTTACGACGGCTATACCCGCTACGACTACGACACGGGCATCCAAGGCACCCTCACTTGGGAGGAGGGGAACCTCACGCGCGTGCGCGGCCGCATCTGGGGGCTGGAAGGGGGCGACCGCTGGACGATGGACACCGTGTGCGACCTCTCCTACGGCACGCAGCCCAACTTGTGCCGGCAACACACCTTCGCTCCCTTGGCCTACGCCAACGACGACGGGCTGCTCGACGCCTCCTTCGCCTTCGCGGGGATGCTCGGCAAGGCCTCGGTCGAGTTGCCGGTGGGCTATATCTATACTTGGACCATCACCACGGAGGAGGGCGAAAGCTATACCGCAACCAACGTGGGCAATGTGGACTATTTCATCTTCCCCCGCTACGGCATGGTGATAGTGGAGTATTTAGACTGGGACGACAACGCCTGCCACTACCAGTATTACTACTCCTCCGACGTGAAGTTCCCTGTGGCGCAGCAGCAGGAGCCGTCCGAACTCTATCCCTTCACCCGCACGCCCGGCGTGCTTTCCTGCCCGGCGGAACGGGCCTACCTTTCCTACCGGGCGCGTAAGGAGGCCTGGAAGGGCTGACGGCAGCCCGAGGCAGAGACCAAGGCCGCAGGCCGCCACAGACCGGCGGCGAGAAGTAAGAACCATTAACCCGAACCCGATGGAAAGACATCAGATAATCATCCGTAAGACAACCCCGGAAGCTGTAAGACTCCCCGATGCAAGGGGGTGCTTGCTACACACGGGAGGAGCTCCCAACGACTCCCGTGTGTCGTGGGCAACGACTCCCGTGCGTAGCATCGACCTACACACGGGAGGAGCAAGCACCCCCTCCAAGGTGTCCCCGGCAGCGGCACGCGGGAGTTACAGGCAACGGCACACGGGCGGCCTTGCGGCCGCTTGGCTTGCGGCGCCGCTTCGGTCTTGCCCAAGCCCCTGCCTTGCCCGTCCTACCGTAGTTAAACCGAACAGTATTGTGTTATACTTATAAATTCTATTATTAATCTAACAAAAACATCATTGCGTATGGCGGTGAAGTATAAGCTCATTAAGAAGCGGAATCCGCAACAGGCGGATTCAAGTTGGAAGTGGTACGCCACTCCGTTAACCGGTTCTGCACAAAGCGTCAGGACCATGTCGAAACAGGCTACGGCCAACACCACCCTTTCCCCCATGGAGTTGGAAACGGCCATCAACCTCTTCGGCGAGTATGCCGTGCAGCAGTTGCAGGCGGGTAACTCCATCCGCGTGGGCGATTTGGGCACGTTGCGCATTACCTTCAAGAGCGACGGTGTGGAGAACATCGACGACTTCAAGGCCAATGCCATGATCAAGAACGTGCGGGTGATCTTCACCCCCTCGCAGGCGTTCCGCGAGAACGTGCTGCAAAGCCTGAATTTCACCAACGGCGGGGTGTTGGACGAGGGCATCAACTTCGCCTCCCTGTCGGCCTACCGCATCGCCAAGGGCTACGCCGCCGGCAACTCCGAGGAGGAGACCCCCGAGGAGGAGGGCTCCACGGACGCCGGCACCGGCGGTGGCAATACCACCGGGCCCAAGGACGACGCTTCCAGCAACCCCTTCGCCTAACTGACTGATCCGAGTGGTTTGAAACGAGGACTCCGCGACTGACTTTTGCTTTAGATTTTTCACTTTCGCGGAGGCGGGGCACCACTCCATGCTGTAGTGGAGGGTGCCCCGATGTCAGGAGCGAGCGGGTGGCAAAGATTCCTTGTCCCCGCCGGCAAAGATTCTTCGGTAAAACCGGCCGATGCTTTGGTTAAGCGGCGGAAGTTTTTTACCTTTGTCCCTGCAGGAGGGTCGCCGCAGGCGGCGACCCTTGATTAACGATCTATATTATGCAGACATTGAATAATTTCTTGTTCTTCAGCTTGGTGTTGCTGGCCTCGGCGTGGGGCGGCCGTTGCAAGGCGCAGACGTTGGCGGCGGCTGGAGAGGAGGGGGCGGACGAGGGGTTCGCCCTTGGAGCCGACATCAGCTGGGTAACCGAGATGGAGGCTCGTGGTGACAGGTTTTACAACGCCGAGGGCAAGCAGACGGATTGCTTCGCCTTGATGAAGCAGTTAGGCCTGAATGCCATACGCTTGCGCGTGTGGGTGGACCCGTCGGCCACGGGTGGCTGGTGCGACCGGCAGGACCTTCTTGCCAAGGCCCGCCGCGCGGCCGGGTTAGGCATGGACGTGATGGTCGACTTCCACTACAGCGACTGGTGGGCCGACCCGGGCAAGCAGCACATCCCCGCCGCATGGAGCGACTACTCCTACGAGCAGATGCAGGAGGCGGTGGCCGCCCACACGCGCGAGGTGTTGGGGCTGTTGATAGAGAACGGCGTCACCCCCAAGTGGGTGCAGGTGGGCAACGAGACGAGCGGCGGCCTGCTCTGGCCCATGGGCAAAGCCAAGGAGCATCCCGAGCAGTATGCGGGGCTCTTTGCCGCGGGCGCGGCGGCGGTGAAAGAGGTATCGCCCCGAAGCCTTGTCATCGTGCACCTTGACAACGGTTTCGACCCCAAGCTGTACGACTGGAACTTGGGGATATTGAAAGAGAACGGGGTGGAGTGGGACATGATCGGCATGTCGCTCTATCCCTACTGGGCGATGCAAAGCGGCAAGGAGTCCTCCCCGGAGGCTACCATCACCGATTGCATGGCCAATATCAGGCGGCTCGGCGGGCTGTATGGTTGCGACGTGATGATTGTGGAGACGGGCATGGAGTGTGCCGACGATGGGGGCGAGCTGGCTTCGGACACGGTGCTCGAGGCGGGCAGGGTTCAGCTGGCACGCATCATCCGCGAGGGGCGCGAGGCCACCGACGGGCATTGCAAAGGGGTGTTCTACTGGGAGCCCGAGTGCAAGCCAAGCCAGTACCGGCTCGGGGCCTTTACCGCCGAGGGGAAGCCCACGGTGATCATGGAGGCTTTCAGGGAGTGAAGGGGCTATCGGGGAGAGCGGCATGTATCATGCACAAAGACGCGCATGTATCATGCACAAAGAACGGGATGTATCGTGGGCAAAAGGAGGCATCTCTTTTGTACGAACGACAGGATAGAGGCAGCGGCCGTCTCGTCGGCCCGGCATTATAAACGAAACAGTACATTTTAAACTATTGTATATGATGGACAAGAGATTGGTATTTACAGGTTTGGCGTGTGCCTTGCTGTCGGTCACGGCGGCGGCGCAACGCTCGGAGTTCACCTTGGAAAAGGGTTGGCGTTTCACCAAGGGCGACGTGCCCGAGGCATCGGCCGCCGTGTTCGACGACAGCGGCTGGCAGCAGGTGACCGTGCCCCACGACTGGGCGATATACGGCCCCTTCGACCGTAGCAACGACTTGCAGCAAGTGGCCGTGGAGCAGAACTTGGAGAGCGAGGCCTCGGTGAAGACGGGGCGCACGGGCGGCTTGCCTTACGTGGGTGTGGGCTGGTACCGCACCTCGTTCAGCGTGCCGCAAGGCAAGGTGGTGACGTTGCTCTTCGACGGGGCCATGAGCGAGGCGCGGGTCTATGTGAACGGGCAGGAGGCTTGCTTCTGGCCCTACGGCTACAACTCGTTCTTCGTGGACGTGACCTCGTTGGTGAACGCGGACGGGTCGCCCAACACGCTGGCCGTCAGGTTGGAGAACCTGCCGGAGTCGTCGCGCTGGTATCCCGGGGCGGGGCTCTATAGAAACGTGCACGTCATCTTGACAGAGCAGGTGCACGTGCCGGTATGGGGCACGCAGGTCACCACCCCGCACGTGGATGCCGATTACGCCGCCGTGAAGCTGCGCATGGCCATCGAGGGCGCGGGCGACAAGCAGGTGCTCGTGCATACCGACATCCTCTCGCCCGAGGGTACGGTGGTGGCCGTGAAGGAGAACAAGCGGAAGTTGAACCACGGCGACCCCTTCGAGCAGAACTTCATCGTGGAGCGTCCGGCGTTGTGGTCGCCCGAGCGTCCGTCGCTCTATCATGCCGTCTCGCGCCTCTATGTGGACGACGTGCAGGTGGACAGCTGCACCACGCGCTTCGGCATCCGCAGCATCGAACTCGTGGCCGACAAGGGTTTCTTCCTCAACGGGGAGCCGCGCAAGTTCCAAGGGGTGTGCAACCACCACGACTTGGGCCCGTTGGGGGCGGCCGTGAACAGGTCGGCCTTGAAGAGGCAGTTGGTGATGCTCAAGGATATGGGGTGCGACGCGGTGCGCACCTCGCACAACATGCCCGCGCCCGAATTGGTGGAGCTGTGTGACGAGATAGGGATGATGCTCATGGTGGAGCCGTTCGACGAATGGGACATCGCCAAGTGCGCCAACGGCTACCATCGGTATTTCGCCGACTGGGCCGAGCGTGACATGGTGAACATGCTGCACCACTACCGCAACAATCCCTCCGTGGTGTTGTGGAGCATAGGCAATGAAGTGCCGAGCCAGTGCAGCGGTGTGGGCTACAAGGTGGCTGCCTTTTTGCAGGACATCTGCCACCGTGAGGACCCTACACGTCCGGTGACGTGCGGCATGGACCGCGTCTCTTGTGTGCTCGACAACGGCTTCGCGGCGCTCATGGACCTGCCGGGCTTCAACTACCGGGCCTTCCGCTACGAGGAGGGCTACGAGCGGTTGCCGCAGAACTTGCTCTTGGGCTCTGAAACCTCCTCGACGGTGAGCTCGCGCGGGGTGTACAAGTTCCCCGTGGAGCTGCGCAAGCAGGTGATGTACGACGACCATCAAAGCTCAGGCTACGACACGGAGGCGTGTGAGTGGTCGAACGTGCCCGATGAGGACTTCGCCAATGCCGACGACTACCCGTGGACGGTGGGCCAGTTCGTGTGGACGGGTTTCGACTACTTGGGTGAGCCCACGCCTTACGATACGGACGCTTGGCCCAGCCACAGCTCGCTCTTCGGCATCATCGACCTTGCGAGCCTGCCCAAGGATCGCTACTATCTCTACCGCAGCCTTTGGAACAAGCGGGAGGCCACGCTGCACGTGTTGCCGCACTGGACGTGGCCGGGACGTGAGGGCGAGAACACGCCGGTGTTCGTCTACACGAGTTACCCCGAGGCGGAGCTCTTCGTGAACGGCAAGAGTTATGGCAGGCAACGGAAGCTCTCGGCCGAGGAGGCGCGGGCGGCTGCCGATACCGATACGCTGGCACTGTTGCGCCGTTACCGCTTGATGTGGATGGAGGTGCCCTACGAGCCGGGTGAGTTGAAGGTGGTGGCATACGACGCCTCGGGCAAGGCCGTGGACGAGCAGGTGGTGCGTACCGCCGGCAAGCCCCATCATTTGGAGGTCGTTGCCGACCGCACGACCTTGGCCGCCGACGGCAAGGACTTGGCTTACTTGAACGTGCGCGTGGTGGATAAGGACGGGAACCTCTGCCCGGCCGATAGCCGCATGGTGCGCTTCCGCGTGAAAGGCGCGGGCTGTTACCGGGCGGCCGCCAACGGCGATGCCGCCGGCCTCGATTTGTTCCACCTGCCGCAGATGCCGCTCTTTGCCGGGCAGCTTACGGCCATCGTGCAGAGCGGTGAGGCGGCCGGGGAGTTGGTGTTCGAGGCTACGGCTCCCGGCGTGAAGCCGGTGCGGGTGGTGCTGACGGTGGAGTAACCCCGGCGGCCGCGTCATTTTGTCAGAAGCAGTACAAAAAGGGTGTCTGACGTGCTGTTTTACGGGAGAAATGTCTATCTTTGCGTCGTTTTTGTCGGCTTGTTAATAAGATATTAATCATTAGTTTGAACGAATATGGCACAAGAAGATGTTTTTAAGAAGCTTGTATCGCACTGCAAGGAGTACGGGTTCGTCTTTCCCAGCAGCGAGATTTACGACGGGCTTGGCGCCGTGTACGACTACGGCCAAATGGGTGTGGAGTTGAAGAACAACATCAAGCAGTACTGGTGGCAGAGCATGGTGCTGCTGCACGACAATATCGTGGGCCTCGACTCGGCTATCTTCATGCACCCCACGATATGGAAGGCGAGCGGACACGTGGACGCTTTCAACGACCCCTTGATCGATAACCGCGACTCCAAGAAGCGCTATCGGGCCGACGTGCTCATCGAGGACCAGATAGCCAAGTATGAGGAGAAGGTGGCCAAGGAGGTGGCCAAAGGTGCCAAGCGCTTCGGCGAGGCTTTCGACGAGGCGCAGTTCCGCGCCACCAATCCGCGGGTATTGGAGCACCAGGCCAAGCGTGACGCGCTGCACGAGCGCTATGCCAAGGCCATGAATGCCGGTCCCGACTTGGAGGAGCTGCGTCAGATTATCCTCGACGAGGAGATTGTCTGCCCTATCAGCGGCACGAAGAACTGGACGGAGGTGCGTCAGTTCAACCTGATGTTCTCCACCGAGATGGGCTCTACGGCAGAAGGGTCGATGCGCGTGTACCTCAGGCCCGAAACGGCGCAAGGTATCTTCGTGAACTACTTGAACGTGCAGAAGACGGGGCGCATGAAGGTGCCCTTCGGCATCGCGCAGATAGGCAAGGCCTTCCGCAACGAGATTGTGGCGCGGCAATTCATCTTCCGCATGCGCGAGTTCGAGCAGATGGAGATGCAGTACTTCGTAAAGCCGGGCACGGAATTGGAGTGGTTCGAGAAGTGGAAACAGACGCGCCTGAAATGGCACAAGGCATTGGGCTTCGGCGACGACCATTACCGCTTCCACGACCACGAGAAGCTGGCCCACTATGCCAACGCGGCCACGGACATCGAGTTCCTGATGCCCTTCGGTTTCAAGGAGGTGGAGGGCATTCACAGCCGCACCAACTTCGACCTGTCGCAGCACGAGAAATATTCCGGTAAGAGCATCAAGTACTTCGACCCCGAGACGAACGAACGCTACACGCCTTTCGTCATAGAGACCAGTATCGGCGTGGACCGCATGTTCCTCAGCGTCATGTCGGCTTCCTATTGCGAGGAGCAGCTGCCCGACGGCGAGACCCGCGTGGTGTTGCGTCTGCCGGCGGCGTTGGCTCCGGTGAAGTTGGCCGTGCTGCCCTTGGTGAAGAAAGACGGGCTGCCCGAGAAGGCGCGTGCCATTGTGGACGACTTGAAGTTCCACTTCCCCTGCCAGTATGACGAGAAGGATTCCATCGGCAAGCGCTACCGCCGTCAAGATGCCATCGGCACGCCCTACTGTGTCACCGTAGACCACCAGACGTTGGAGGACGGCACGGTGACGCTGCGCGACCGCGACTCGATGGCACAGGAGCGGGTGGCTGTCACTGACCTATTAGGTATCATCGCCGACAGGGTAACGATTACCTCGCTCTTGAAGCGGTTGGTATGAAGTTTTGGTTAATTCCGCTCCTCCAAGCTTGGAGTTCAAGAAATAATCACTATCTTTGTGGCGAAGTCGAGGGAGCGCCGTCGGCTTCGCCACAATCTCATGGGCTTGACTGGATTTGACAGCGGGCAGGAATGGTGGGTAAGCATGCAGTGCTTCGTGTATCGGCACTCTAATCTCAGTACTCGAAATTTTATCTGGCGACGTTAATTACGCTCTCGCTGCTTGATTGAAGTACAGTAGATCGAAGCTTAATCCTTGCACAAGGTGCGGGGACGGGACATCACTCGGAAGCCGTTGCTCCGAAGCATTCCGGTAAAGTGGTGCAGTTACATCGGGGATAGTCCGCGCGGGCCCCGCCGTGTGGATGAAGTCTTAGGGGATAAGGTGGCGGTTGATGGCTTTGGTTCTGCCGTCACACGAAAATGAAGTCAAAGATAAGCATGTAGAAAGCTGATTGTTTCCCCGTTTGGACGAGGGTTCGATTCCCTCCAGGTCCACCGAAGAAAGAAACGACATGGCACCGCAAGGTGCCATTTTCTTTATATATACCCTGATTATCCGCACTTTAGCCCGTTTCCCCTACTTCTCATTGGCGTGTACGAACGCCACGAAAAACCGTTTTTTCCGTGTTAAATCGTGTACAAAATCGTGTACACGATTTCGGGGGTTTCGGGGTTTTCAGAGCCCGTCGAAACGCGCCATCTCCCGCGCCTTGAGCTCGTCCACGATTTTGACGTAAGGGCGCATGGCCTTGAAGTCGCTGTGTCCCGTCCATTTCATTATCACCTCCGCCGGTATGCCCAGTTGCAGGGCGGTCACGACGAAGGTGCGGCGGGCGCAGTGCGTCGTAAGAAGCGCCCATTTCGGGAACTCCTCCTCCTGCCTCCGGTTTCCGGAGAACGACACCATCCGGACGGGCTCGTCTATGCCGGCCATCTGTCCGAGCTCTTTCAGATACTCGTTCATCTTCTGGTTGGAGACGACGGGAAGGGCACGTCCGCCGTCCGGCTTGGCGTCCCTGTATTTCTCCAGTACGGCGGCGGAATGGCGGTTGAGCTCTATGCGCAGCGGGTCGGCGGTCTTTTGCGTCACCACATCTATATATCCGTCTTTTATGTCGGAGCGGCGGAGCTTGGCCGCGTCCGAGTAGCGCAGTCCGGTGAAGCAGCAGAACAGGAACACGTCGCGCACGCGCTCCAGATGGCGCTGATGGGTGTTGAACGTGAGGGCGGACAGCCGTCCCAGTTCCCCGCGTGTGAGGTATATGACCTCGCGCTGCGTGCCGTCGGCGCCCTTCATCTTGGGGCGGAACGTCCGGGCGGCGTTGCCCTCGTACAGGCCTTTCCTCTCGGCCCAGCGCAGGAACCAGCACATGCAGGAGATGTACTTGCGCGTGGTGGTGTTGCGGTATCCGAGCCGGGTGAAGTGCTGCATGAAGGCGGCGAGCCGCTCCTCGGTGATGTCGCGCATGGCGATGCCGGGGGCGAAGTCCGTCAGGTGGCGCTTGACGGTGCGGAATTTCTTCACCGTGCCGGCGGACCATCCGTTCCGGGAGGACTGCTCGCGGATGAAGGCGTCGAACGCCTGTGCCGCTCCGGTGTCGGGCGTGGGCAGCGTGCGGGTGAGGGCCGTCTCGCGCCCGGCCATGTCATTGATGATGTCGCGCACCTCCTCGCGTGTGGGCACCCGCTTCTCCAGTATCTCGTACCGGGCGAAGATCTCGTCCGCCCGCGCCTTCCAGATGTCGAGCTCGCGGTTTGTGGCGGAGGCTCCGGGGTCACGCTCCCCCGCCCTGCCTGCTTGCGCGTCCCAGTCCTTGACCGATGCGCGTGCGCCGGTGGGGAAGTCGATGGGCTTCCGGCCGTGCAGGGTGACGCGCATCCTCACCGCCGCCGTGGGGCTGTCCTTGTCTCGCCTGTGGAGCAGGAACTTGACCGTCCTTCGGATTATCATTTTTTTTGGGTGTTGTTATCTTTGGTTGAAGTGGAAGCGCAGGCCGTTGGCGGTATAGTCGTTGAAGGCGTGGTCGCAGCTCACCAGCAGGGCGCGGTCGCTGACGGCCTGTGCTATGATGAGGCGGTCGGCCGGGTCTCGGTGTTCTCCGATGAACGGCAGGCAGTCGTACACGCGCAGGTGCTTCTCCGTTATGGGCACGATTTCTATGCCGAAGTCCTTTATCATGTCCATGATTGGCCTCCGCTTCCTTTCGTCTCCCCTTCCCTTGGAGCGCAGGATTTTCCCTATTTGCCGCAGGTGTATCAACTCCCGGACGCACTCCGTGCTCGTGTATAGCAGGTTCTCCGGGTCGGTGATTAGTCCGTTGGTGTCCCGGCTGATGCTCTCGCGGTCTCTCGAAAGCAGGAAGACGACGATGTTGGTGTCGAGGTAAACCCTCATTGCATCACCGCTTCCCAGTCCGTGACGATGAAATAGTCGTCGTCCTCCTTGTCCTCGGAGAGCAGCCACTCGCCTATCTTGTTTATCTTCTCGGGCAGCGTGGCTCTCTTCTGCTCGTATGTCAGCTCGCTCCACTTCTTCTTCTTGAGTTCGGCTATCTCTTCGGGCGTGAACGTCACGACGGTTCCGTCCTTGGCGGTCACTTTCCTTACGGTTTCTTTCTTTGTCCTTGGCATATCTTGTTTCTCCTTTCTTTATATGTGTGTCACATGGTGTCCCTGCAAATCCAGCCCTTGACGATGTAGAGGGTCTTGATGTCCTTGCGCTCTACGGTGAAGTCGGGGTTGGCGGCTTGGTCGACGCTCCGGCAGGTGACCGCCCCGGGGTTTTCGGCGGGGAAGAGGAACTTGACGCATCGGTGTCCGTTGACGGTGACGACGAGGTAGATTTTGCCCCACTCGATGAAGCTCTCGCGCCACTCGGTCATGAGGAGTATCTGTCCCGACCTGATGAGAGGGTGCATGGAGTCGCCGTGTGCGTTGACGGCGACGGTGCAGTCGGTGTATCCGGGGATGTCGATGTACTGCCAGCGTTCGTTGGGGTTTGCGAGGAACTCCACGCCGCCGAGCGTCCCCGTGACTTCGGGGTAGTAGCGTATGCGCGTTGTGGGCTGGGTGTCGGGGGACGAGGGGGCATCACCGCTTAGCATTGGTTCTTGCCCAGTAAGAAGCCAGTTCGTATTGATAACTGGATAGGCAGCGCAAAATCTTCTTATAAAGTTATCAGTAAGAACTCTTTCTTGTCCGTTTAAGGCACTTGATATATTTGTCTTAGACGCTTTCATCTTTTCAGCAACATCATTCTGCTGTTGAATTAATCCATTGTATCTAAGATAGTTATATGCCTTATTAAACCTATCTTTCTTATCCATGAAAGAGATAGCCTTGCTAATATATGTTAAATCAATAATATTTTCTTATTATTTTCTTGGAGACAAGAAAATAGTTCTTACCTTTGCATTGTCCATTTG